>JBFZFJ010000126.1:0-6548 GCA_041306405.1 Verrucomicrobiales bacterium
AAATCGAGTCCCTCGCCACTCCAACCTTGATCCCCAATCCATGATCACCTATCTCTTTCCCGCGCCCCACCACACCAGCTTAGTTTAGCCCCTCCGTGGTCGAACTTTCGGGTCCGCCTCACGATTTCGGTTTTCGGACGGCAGGCACGCTATGATTTGCGCCAGGGGTTCCCCTGCGTGACGACGAAAAAACTGCATCTGCGCTCGATCATCCACGAGCTGTTATGGTTCCTCCGCGGGGAAACCAACACCCGCTATCTCAAGGAAAACGGCGTGACGATCTGGGACGAATGGGCGGACGCCGAGGGCGAACTCGGGCCGGTTTACGGCAAGCAGTGGCGCGCCTGGCCCACGCCGGAGGGCCGCACGATCGACCAGATCCACCTGCTCATCGACGGCTTGCTGGGAAACCCGCACTCGCGGCGGCACATCGTTTCCGCCTGGAACGTCGGCCAGATCCACCAGATGGCGCTGCCGCCCTGCCACTTGCTGTTTCAATTTTACGTCCACGAGCCGACCGACGGCGGCCGCCCCGGACTCTCGTGCCAGCTCTATCAACGCAGCGCGGATCTGTTTCTCGGGGTCCCCTTCAACATCGCGTCCTACGCCTTGCTGACGAAAATGGTCGCCCACGTCTGCAACTACGAGGCGCGGGATTTCGTGCATACCTTCGGTGATCTCCACCTCTATTCGAATCACCTGGTGCAGACGGAACTCCAGCTTTCGCGCGAGCCGCGCGCCTTGCCGAGCTTGTGGCTGAATCCCGAGGTGAGGGACATCGACGCGTTCACCATCGACGACATCCGGTTGGAAAACTACGAGCCGCACCCGCACATCAAAGCCCCGGTCGCCATTTGAAAATGACCATCCAGCTGACCGCCATCGTCGCGATGACCCCGGATCGCGTGATCGGCCGGGCCGGCACCCTGCCTTGGCATTTACCGGAGGATCTCGCGTTCTTCAAACGGACGACCACCGGCCACCCGATCGTGATGGGCCGGAAAACCTACGAATCCATCGGCCGCCCGCTGCCCAAGCGCCGGAACATCGTGCTGACCCGCGATCCTAACTGGTCGGTCGAGGGCGTGGAGGTGATCCACCGGCCCAAGGAGCTTGAAAACCTGCCGGGAATCGAAGGCCGGATTTTCATCATCGGCGGCTCGGAAATCTACGCGGCGTTCCTGCCCGTGCTGGATGATTTGCTCGTCAGCCATGTTTTCGAAAGCCACGCGGGCGTTGCCGGCGACGGTGCCGCCGGCATTGGCGGCGTTTTGGTTTTCCGGGAAACCTTGGGCGTCGCGCTTTTTGGCGATCTCGGTGGTGGAGGCTTCGCCGAGCATGGTGAAGATCAGTTCCAGGTCGGTCATGTGATCGCGGAGGTTTTCCTTGGGGTTGGAGAGTGCCTTGAACTCTTTATACTGGGCGGGAGTCATGCCGAAGGTGGCTTTGCTGATTTCCGCAGTGAGGATGGCGAATTCCCGGCCCTCTTTCACCCCGCGCTTGCTCCACTCGTCGGTGAGTTCATCGCGGACGGCGATGCCGCGCAGGCGTTTTTCGATCCATTCCTCCGAGTAGCCTTTTTGCTCGTAGATCGTCCGCATGCGCTTGGCGGCGAGTTCCGGGTTCTCGATTTCCTCAAGGCGTTCGAAGCCGACTTTGGCGAGCCAGCGCTTGAAGGGTTCCGCCTTGGGGGATGGGACGGACTGGATGAGGCGGAGTAGTTGCTCGGTATCTGCGACGTCGGTCATCCGTTGTTTGCCGTCTGCGGCGGTCATTTTCAACCCGTGACAATTCGTCACGGTTTGATTTCCTTCCTTTCTCAGTCGCTCCTTGAGCTTTCTCCAGTAAGCACCGGCATCAGCACTCTCGGTCAAAATCGCGATGACATCGACGATGGCGAAGACCCACTTTTCCTCGCTGGCGTTCCAGGCACGGCGGACTTGTTTTTCTTCGAAGAGGGAGATGGCGGACATGGGATGGAACGGGATCTTTTGAACTGTCATCACTCAAGCTGTTCAGATGGGCACGAGTCAAGCGGGCGGTGGGAATGGTTACGACGAGGGAAAATTCCCCGGCGCGGGGTGGGCCGCGCCGGGGTGGGTTCTATCTTAGGCGGCGGGAATAACGGGTTCCGGTTCGGCGGGGGCGGAGCCGCCGAGGTCGCGGATGATGCGGGAGGTTTCCCAGGCACCGGCGAAGGCGGCGCCGGGCTCGGTGCGGCGGAAGCGGAGGACGAGGCGGTCCATCTTCTTGAGGAGCAGGCCGATTTCCGCGAAGCGGGGGCGCAGGGTGACGGTGAGCGCGGCGCGGCGTGAAATGGCGGCGGAGGGATCGGCGGTGATTTGCTCGAAGTCGGCGAGTTCCTTGGCGAGCAGGATGGCGTCGGCAGGGGTGAGGTCGTAGTCCGCGAGGGCGGTGGGGTTCTCGGCGAGGGCGGTGGTGAGTTTGCCGTGGAGGAGACGGGACTTGGCGATGAGCTCGGTGTCGCGGAGGCGCTGCCAGGTGGTGAGCGAGAGGTCGATCTGGGCGGAATCGCCTTCGCGGCCGTTTTCCTCATACCAGTCGGCGAGGGTTTGGCCGATCTCGTGGGCGAGGGCTTCGAGTTCTTGCTCTTCGCGCTCCTTGGTTTCGGCGTAGCCGGTGGTGGCAGCCTGCTGGCCGGAGACGAGGTCGGTGAGGGCGTGGACGAGCGGCCGGAGCTGGGCGGCGCGGGTGGTGAAGGCGGTAGGTTTCTGGTCTTTCCAGGCGGCTTCGTGCTCGGCGGTGTCGATGAGCTTGATGACGGTGAGGTGCATGTTTTGGCGGTTGGAGTATTCTTTTTGCATGGTGTGTGTCTGTTTTTGTTCGTTTTTCAGGAGAGGGAGGTGGCGGAGCGGGTGCGAAGGCCGAAGTGGCCGTTGCGAGGGGTGAAGTGCTCGTTGCTGAGGGTTAAGTGGCCGTTGCTAAGGGTTAAGCGGTCGATGCTAAGGGCTAAGGGCTAAGTGCTCGATGCTGAGGCTGAAGTGGTCGGTGCTGAGGCTGAAGTGGTCGGTGCCGAGGCTGAAGTGGTCGGTGCAAGGGGCTAAGCGGTCATCGCTAAGGGCTAAGTGGTCGTTGCGGGGGGGTGAGCGGGCGTTTTGAGGGATTAAGCGGTCTTTGCGAGGGGGGAAGGCTATCCGGTAAGCGGGAACTATCTGATTCAACTGATGAAATGAGCTGCCGGATAGAGGCGCGTCGAGATAAATCGCTGAACAAATTCGGCACTGTTGGAGCCCGTTTTCATGGGGAAGCGGAGGGTCGGTTGATCCGGCATTTTGAGCATTTCAGTTTTCAGCATTTCAGCTTTTACCCCTGGGGGTGGGTCAAATGGCGGGTCAGGGTCGAACTATTTTGGATTTTTTCGACTGGCTCGGCGACCGGTGATCGCCGCCACCAGCGAAGAAACCATTTTCGGAAACCAGGCTGGCGGGTTCGCGGGGCGTTCTTTAGCGTCTTGCCATGATCGGCACGTTCACTTTGGTGATTGAGACCTCCACGCCCCGCGCCTCGCTCGCGACCATCGGGCCGGGCGGGCATTTGGAGCAGCGCGAATTCACCAGCGACCGCAGCCACAACGCCGTGCTGTTTTCCCCGCTCAAGGAACTGCTCGACGCGCGGGACGGGGTTGAAATCGGTCTCGTTCTCGCCGGCAGCGGACCCGGCAGTTACAGCGGCACGCGGGTGGGAATCGCCGCGGCGCAGGGAGTGGCGATCGCTTGCGGTTGTCCCGCGGTGGCGGTGCCGTCGATCCTCGCGGTGCCATCGGCGCAAGGCGGCGCGCCATGCCTGGCCATCGGTGACGCCCGCCGCGGCAGTTTCTGGACGGCGCGGATGGAGAACTCCCGGCTGCTGGCGGAACCCGAACTCACCGATGCGAGCGGGCTGGAAGCCATCGTCTCTGGCGCGATCGCGGACGGGTTGGCGGTTTTTTCTTTTGAAGAACCCGGACGCTTTCCCCTGCCGCCGGAGCTTCAAGCGCAAGTGCGCCTCGAATTTCCGAACGCGCAACGGCTGTGGCAGGCATGGCTGGCGACGCCCCCGGAGACCCGGGAGAAATGGCTCACCGAGTCGCCGCAGCCGATGTATCTCAAGCCCCCGCACATCACCCCGGCCAAGCCTCAAGGTAGTCGAGGACTTCGGTCCGCGTCTCAAAGTCGAAGAGCGGACTGAAGTCCTGGTCTACTTTTTCTGCCAGACGGTGACCAGCGAGGTGGTCCACTGGAACTTGCGGGCGGTTTCGCGGATCAGGAAGGGCTCGTCCGCCCGGCGCAGCAGCGTGAAGGAGGGCGCGAGCGTGGATTCCAGCCACTCGAAGGTCCCGCCAACGGGCCAGTTCCGCGGCGGGGTGAATTCCTCAAGCCACGTGCACGGCGTGGCCAGCACGAGCTCGCCGCCCGGTTTCACCAAGGCGGGAAGCCGGGCTAACAACCTCTCCGGCTCCGGCAGGCGGCAGAGCAGGTTCGCCGCGTGGACGCGATCGAAAGCACCGAGGTCCGGCGACAGGTGCATGGCATCGCCCTGTTGGAAACTGAGCCTGGAGCCGTCAATCCCGGCGGGCAGCCGGGCTTCGAGAGTCGTCACTAAGGACGCTTCCTCACGGCGGTCGAAGGCCAGCGGTTTTCCACCTCTCAGAGTCTCCGCGGCATGGATGAAAGCGTGGGAGAAATCGATTCCTATCACCTCGCGGCAAGTGCGGGACATTTCACAGGCCGAGCGGCCGACGGCGCATCCGAGGTCCAAGCCGCGGTCCGCGGTTCCCGGAGAGAAATGCGCGGTCGTGCGGACGGGGAAGTCCAAGGCCTCGCGCATGTCCGCCGGCCAGGCGCGATCCGGTGTCAGGATTTCCTCCGGCTTGGCGAAATGGAATAACAGATACTCCGCGAGAAGTTTTTCGGATTCGTAGATGGAGCTCATCGCTGTAGCCGGCCCTCCACCTCGTCCGCGCGATGATAGCCGGCTTGCGCTTCTCTCAGCGAGACGGTGCCGTTGCGGTTGGTGTCATAGAAATCGACGACTTGCTTCCCGGTGTAATGGACCTTCATCGGCGTGCCCTTGAAGCGGTTGATGCCGTGGTCCACCTCTTTCACGGTCAACTCACCATTGCCATCATCATCCCAGCGGTCGAATTTTTCGAGGAGTCCGAGCATCTGCCGCTCGGTCCGGTTTTCAGGAGTGACAGGTCCGGGACCGCTGGCGCAGGCAGCGAGGGAGAAAACCAACGGCACAATCGAGAGCTTCATCATGGATTGAGGCTGGCGCGGCAGCGGGGAACGGGCAAGCTCGGAAGCAACGCATGCAAATTCGTCTGATCGTCGCCGGAAAGCCCGCGCTCGCTTATGCCAAAGCGGGTGTGGAAGAGTATCTGAAACGCCTGTCGCGCGCGGGCGGGCACGAGCTGGTCGTGATCAAGGCGGGCAGCCGGGACGAGGTTTCGGAGCGGTTGCTAGAACGCTCCCAGGGCTGTTACCGCGTCGCGCTGGACGAGCGCGGCGAGTGTCTGACGACCCGCAAATTCGCCGAGAAACTCGAAGCGCTTGAAATGCGCGGCGACGTGAAAACCATCGCATTCCTGATCGGCGCGGCCGACGGCCACAACGAGGCGCTGCGGGAAAAGTGCGACCTCGTCCTAACGCTCTCCCCGTTCACCCTGCAGCACGAGCTGGCGCTGCTCGTCCTACTAGAGCAGCTTTACCGGGTGGCGTCGCTGAAGAGCGGATCGCCTTACCACCGGGATTGAGCCGCCTGCAAAATCAGCGGCGATATTGGTTCTGCGGCATCATGCCGAACTGACCCTGGCCTTGACCGGCCACCGGGCTGTTCCACGGGATCTTGCTGGTTTCGGAAACCGGCCCCACCGGCTTCCTCACCGGCTCGTTGGCACAGGAAGAGAACCCGAGAATGGCGGAAAGGACGAGGAGCAACAGAGAGAAGTTTCGCTTCATGCCCGACCATAAAAAAAGCTCCGCGGCATGCAAGCCTGCGGAGCTTTTGGAAACAAATAGTTCGATCAGTTGGTTACCGGTTGGGCGAGAATAACGCGGTCACCGGGCTGTAGGCGCACGCCGGAGGCGAGGCTCTCGAAATCGATCTCGGCGATCGTCTGGGTCGGCTCGATCGCGGAGGGCCGCACCCGGCCGATCTTGCGTCCGTCGCGCTCGACCAACAGGCCGGTCTGCGGAGTGAAGCCGGAGTTCGAGCCGGCTCCGATGACCAGGAAGCCCCAGTCCTGATTCACCGCAGTGACGACCGCGACCATCGAATTGCGGCCGATCCGCGAGCTGCGCTCGATCATCCGCTTGGAAAGGCGGTCCAATTCCGCGCGGTTGGTGGCGAGACTTTTCTCCGCACCGCCGACAAGGACTTCGAGCTCCTCAAGTTTCGTCTGCTTGGCCTTCTTGTCGTCCTCGATCTGTTGGATTTTTTCCGGCAGGGTGTCGAGAGTCACGCCACCGCCGAGATCGGCAAGGATCTTGTTGACCTCATCAAGGGCTTTTTCAAGCTGGCCGAACTCCTCGTCCTGCCCTTTGAGG
>JBFZFJ010000127.1:0-3342 GCA_041306405.1 Verrucomicrobiales bacterium
TTGATTTGGAACAGCGGGTTGCGTCCTGAATCGCGCCGCGGCTGCATGGCTTTGACGAGTTTTTCGAAGGGAAGGTCCTGATGGGCGATGGCCTCGGTCACGTTGTCGCGCACGCGTTCCACCAACTCGCCGAATGACGGATCGCCGGATAGATCGGTGCGGAGGATGACGCTGTTAATAAACGTGCCGATGACCGGCTCCAACTCGGCGCGCGTCCGTCCGGCGACCGGCGAACCCACGGCGATGTCTTCGAGGCCGGTGTAACGGCTGGCGACGGCTTTGAAGGCGGCGAGGAAAACATGGAACATCGTCGCGCCTTTTTCACGCGAGATGCGGGCGACTTTTTCGCTGATCGACGGACGCAGGATGAGGGAGACGATGTCGCCGTCCCAGGATTTCACCGGAGGACGCGGGCGGTCTGTGGGAAGCTCCAGCTCGGTGTAACCTTGGAGCCGTTGCTTCCAATAATCGAGATGCGGCGCGAGCTCGGGGCTTTCGAGAAACTCGCGCTGCCAGATGGTGAAGTCCGCGTATTGGATCGCGAGCGGTTCGAGCCGAGGCGCGCGGTTTTCCAACGATGCGTTGTAAAACTCGGCCAGTTCGTCGGTCATGATCCCGATCGACCATCCGTCCGCGACGGAATGGTGGATGGTGATCTGGAGAATGTGGCGGCCCGGCGCGGTGAGGATGAGGCTGGCGCGGAACAGCGGGTCCTTTGATAGATCAAAGGGCGTGCGGGCCTCGACCGAGCCGAGGCGGTTGAGTTCGGCGGCCAGTTCGTCCCCGGTGAGATGGGAAACATTCGTCAGCGGCAGAGGGAAAGTCGTCTCCGGCGCGATGACTTGGAGCAGCTTTCCATCTTCCTCGACGAAGCGGGTGCGCAGTCCTTCATGCCGGTCTGCGAGGGAATCGAACGCGGATTTCAGGAGCCCCCGGTCCAGCTCGCCATCCAGCTCGAAGCGCACCGGCACGTTGAAAGCCGGATGGCTGGGAAAGAGTTTTTCCAGATAGAAAAACGCCTCCTGGGCGGGCGACGCGGGAAACGCCAGCGACTCCGTCTCGGCGACCGGAGAGTCCTGTAGCTGAGGGATTACGCTCATCGGTTCAAAGCTTACGGCGATAGGCGTCCCGGTTGACAGCTTGAATTGCAGCTGCGAGCGGCTTCTGAGCGGTGGCGGAGGATGCGGCGGCTAGAGCGGCGACATTGCGGAGGCGGAAAACCTGCGCGGGCGTGACAGCCAGCCCGGCGCGGGTGGTGATTTGGAAAATCAGGATCGAGTCGCCGCCGAGTTCGAAGATGTCGTCCTCCACGCCGATATCGTCCTTGCCGAGCACCTGTTTCCAGATCTCCAGCAGTTTTCCTTCGGCCTCGTTGCGGGCACCGACGATCTGGCGCGGCGCGGTGATTGTTTCCACCTCGGACGGCGCGGGAAGCGCCTTGCGGTCCACCTTGCCATTGGGAGTCAGCGGGAAGCTGTCGAGCGCGACGAACACCGCGGGAATCATGTAGTCCGGCAGATGCGAGGCGAGGTGGCGGCGCAGCGCGGGTGCTAGATCGCCGGTCGCCGAAGCCGCCGCGTGCGGCGTGTTGGTGTAACTGGAAGCGGGCTGGGATGGCGTCCGTGTTTTCCAATCCGGCAAGGTTTCGTGGGTGGAAAAAACCACATCCAGGAGTCCTTCCGTGCCGTCACCTTGCCAACGGACGTGTGCTTTGAATCCGGCTTGCTCGGCGAGATTGAACAACTCCTCGGCGGTGACTGCATTGAGCGGCGCGGCGGGGATGGCTGGCAATGGCGCGTCCGCCGGTGCGGATTGGAGCGCACGGTGGAAGGCGATGGCGGGAGCCAGACGGGCGTCGGGAATGCCGGTGAGGTGGATGTTGGCTTTTGAACCGTCGAGCATCGCCTCAAGCTGCTCAAGGTTGAGATTTTTCCACTCCAGCGGCTCCGGAACTTCGAAAGCGCCGGGTGCCGGTTCCTTGTGGAGGATCGCATCGTAGTGATAGCGCGTGGTTTCGTTGGAAATTTTTCCACGGCGCAAAAGTGTCTCGGTATGGGTGACTCCCGGGATGCGAACTTTGATGGATTCAAACCACGCTGGATCGATGGAAAGCTCCGTTTCGTGCGCGACTCGGCGGACGACGCTGTCGCGGAGTTGTCCCGCGGTCATGCCGGCGGGGGCTCGTTCGTGAAGCGCTTCAGCATGGTGGGTGGCGAGGAGGGCGTTGCCCTGGAGATCGCCGAGGAAAATACGGCCGCCGGGTTTGAGAATTCTCGCAGCGCCCTCAAGCACGCGGGAGAGATAGGAGGCGTCCGGGAAATACTGCGCGACGGCGTTGATGATGACGGTGTCGAAGTGCTCGTCCGGGATTCCGCTGAAATCATCGGCGGGGCGGTGGAAGAGTTTCACCTGCGGCAGCGGGTGGTTTTTCTCAAGCGCTTCGATGGCGACTTTTGAAATGTCGGCGGCCCAGTAACATTCGGACTTGGCGGCGAGGCGGGCCAGGATTTGCCCCGTGCCGCAGCCGATTTCGAAAATCCGGCGGGCGTCGTAGGTCTGGATGCGGTCGATGGTGGTGTCGATCCGCTCGGTCACTTGGTCTTCAATGTTTTCGGCGCCCGCCCAGCCGGCGATGACCGAATCGAGGCGGTCGAGCTTCTCGCTGCCGGTCTGGTCGATGGCGGATTGATAGAGGAGATCCCACTGGTCCTGCCAGATGGTCGTGCCGTCGGAGCGGGTGGCATTTCGGAGATAGGCGACGAGGCGGCCATCGTGGACACTGGCCACCGCCTGTTCGACGGCGGGGTGTTTTTCCAACAGGGTTTCAATTTCTCCCAGCTCGATGCGGAATCCGCGGATTTTGACCTGATGATCCATGCGGCCGAGGCATTCCAAGGAGCCGTCGGCGGTCCAGCGGGCGAGGTCGCCGGTGCGGTAAAGCTTGGTGCCGGAGCGGAACGGCGAGTCGATGAAGCGGTCCGCCGTTAGCTCGCGGAGTTCGTGATAGCCCGAGGCCAGGCCGTCGCCGCCGATGAGGAGTTCGCCGGCGATGCCGACCGGCTGCGGCTGCATGGCCGGGTTGACGATGTAAACCTGCGTGTTGTCGATCGGGTGGCCGATGAGAACCGGGCCTTCGCCAGCGCCGAGCCGGGCGACCGTGGACCAGATCGTGGTCTCGGTGGGGCCGTAAACATTCCAGATTTCCCGGCAGAGCGGGGCGAGACGGTTGACCAGGTCCCGCGGCACGGCCTCGCCGCCGATGAGGATTTTCAGGTCGGGCTTTCCAGTCCAGCCGGACTCCAACAGAAGCCGCCAGGTGGCGGGGGTCGCTTGCAGCACGGT
>JBFZFJ010000128.1:0-3988 GCA_041306405.1 Verrucomicrobiales bacterium
CGCATTCATGGGGACAAGCCCTGTTAGTGAGCCCCCACCCAGCGGACGCGGCTCACGGCGGGCGGGTCCCCCGGACGGACCTGTCTCCTGATCTGTCGTTGCTCGTGGATCCCACTGGGAAAATGGACATCCAAGATGTGATGGCGGAGGGCACTCGTTTTGAAGTGAACCAGCGGAAGACTCCCTCATTCGGTTTCACACGCTCGGTAGTGTGGGCGCGTTTCACCGTGCGGGCGGAGCGAAACCTGTCAGAGGATCTGACCGTGGAACTGGGCACCGCTCGTTTGAACCATGTGACATGGCATGTGGTCGCTGATGGAAACCTCGTGCAAACCCTGTCCTGTGGTGCCGCCGATGTTCCCCGGCGGCAGGAGCGGCGGCCCTCACTGGATCTGGATTTACCCTCGGGAACGGAGCGGACCATCTATCTACGCGCCGAGTCCAACACCGCCATCTGGCTGCCACTGTGGATCGGATCATCCGGGGTGATGCAGCAGGCGGCCTTGCGCCAGGCGACCGGCGACGCGCTGCAAACCGGCTTCTGTCTGGCGATTGTGTTTCTCAGCCTGCTGCTGGCGTGGTTGCGCCGCGCGCAGCTGTATCTGTATCTAGCCCTCATTGCTGCTGGATACTCGCTCTATTATGTCATTTTCAACGGCTACCTAACGCAGATGTGGCCGCAGGCACCGCTGTGGATCGAACGACAGGGATTGGGGCTGACAGTCGGCCTCGCGCTTTTCGCCTTCTCCATGCTCAACCGGAGCTTCCATCTCGGGCTTCCGGAAACGGGGCGCTTGCAGCGGGCTTTTGAAGGATTTGCCCGGGGCCTGCCGCTGGTCATCGTGGCCAGCTTCCTGCTGTTCGATTTCCGCGTGGCGATCCGCTGGATGGAAGTCCTGGCCGTTGCCGGGGTCCTCTGCGGCCTCGTGGTGGTGCTGGGACGCGGACGCCCGCGCCGGGAGGATCTTTGGTTTGCTGCGGCATGGGGAGGTTTGGGCCTCACGTTGGTCGTTCTCGGCCTGCAGTTCGGAAACCTTACGCCGATGATCGTTCCCATTCGCGCCCTGCAATTGCTGATGATGCCTTCGATCCTGACGGCCTTTTTCCTCGCGGTGCTCATGAGGCAGCGCGCAAGCGAGGCGGAGGAACAGAGGCGCATGGCCGAACGGCAGGCTTACGAGGTGATGAGCAGCATCGCGGCCGGGACTTACGAAGTGATCTTGAAAACCGACGATCACGGCGGGGGCACACCGCAATTCCGGTTTGCGAGCCCGCAGTTTCTCGACATTTTCGACCTCACGCGCGAGGCTCTCTTGGCAGACCCGGCGTCGATCGCCTCGCGCATCCATCCGGATGACCGACCGCTCACGGCCTCGGCGATCGCCGAGATCTTCGCCAACAGCGAGGTATTCCGCTGGGAAGGTCGCGTGGTGGTGCGCGGCGAGACGAAGTGGTTCCTCATCGCTTCCACCTCGAGAATTGATCATCAGTCCGATACGGTCTGGTCCGGTCTGGTGACCGATGTCACCGCGCGCGTGGTCGCCGAACGCATGCTGGCGGACACTTTGGAGAACGAAAAACGCCTACGGGCAGAAGCCGAGGTGCTGCGCTTCCAAGCGGAGCAAGCGCACAAGGCCAAAAGCCTGTTTCTGGCCAAGATGAGCCATGAGATCCGCACCCCGCTGAGCGCGCTCGTCAGTCTTTCACAAGCCATGTGGATGCGCGGCCAACAGCAGGAGGCGGATACGGATTTCACGCGCTTGCTCAACCGCGTGCGGTCCGGCGGGCAATACCTCAATCTGCTACTGCGCAATGTGCTCAATGTCTCCGCCGCCGAGTCAGGACGCGTGCCGCTGACCATGAGCGAATTCTACGTCGTGGATTGGATCGAGGAAATCAGCAACATCCTCGAACCCATCTCCGAATACCACCGCAGCAAAATCGAGTGGAAGCTGCCCGGCGATGACGAGGCGCGCTGGCGCACCGACCAGATGCGCCTCACCCAAATCGCGCTGAATCTGGGCGAAAATGCCCTCAAATTCAGCGCGGGTCGCGACGAACCGGTGACCATCGCGGTCGACATCTCCGGCGGCCGCCTGCGGCTCGTCGTGGAGGATCACGGCCCCGGCATCCCGCAGACTCAAATGGCGACCGTATTCGCCGAATATGCCCAAGTCGGCACTGAGGTATCACCCGTGGATAAAGGGGTCGGTCTCGGGCTGGCCGTTGTGAAAATCAACGCCGAGTTGCTGGGCGGCTCCGTGCGCGTGCAAGCCATGGAAAATCGCGGGACCCGGTTCGTCGTCGAGCTTCCCGAGATGGAAAAGCATCCCGAGCAACATCCAGAGGCAATCGGAAACCCAGCAGCCAGCGAGAACGAACATTTCCAGCCGTGAACCATGCCACAATCAACAATCCGCCCACCCCGCCCCGAGTGATGGCTGGGCAACATCCATCAACCCACTGAAGCCCATGCGAACCCTCATCGTGGATGACAGTCGTGAGGATATCCTCAATTTGCGTTCCCTACTCGAAGGGGTGGCGCATGTCGAAATCGCCGTGGCAGCACACAGCCTGGCCGCCGCCCGCGCGATGGCGGTGGAGTATTCGCCGGACCTCGTGTTCCTCGATATCGAATTGGGTGCCGACAACGGCTTTGACCTCCTCGGGCACTTACCCCAGGGCGCGCAGATCATCTTCACCACCGTGCACACCGAATTCGGTGCCGCGGCCTACGAAGTGAATGCGGTCGACTACATCGTCAAACCCGTGAGCGAGGAACGCCTGCTGCGCGCATTGGCCAAGCTGCGCTCGCTAGACACCGCACCGCTCACCAGCGTGCAGGTCTATCGCGGCGGCGGCCAGCGCCATCAGCTCGCCCTTGAAACGGTGGCCGCCATCAAGGCCGACCGCGATTACAGCATCGTCATCTGCGGCAGCCGCGAATACCCCGACCATCGCCGCTTCCACGAATGGGCAGGTCTGCTCGCCGGTCATCCGTTTTCACAACTCGACCGCTCCACCCTGCTGCGCCTTGACCTCGTGCATACATGGACCCCCTTCGGCTCCGGACTCAAAATCAAATTCCGCAACTCGCCCGCCGAAATAGAACTCGGCCGCGCCGCGGCCAAGCGCTTCCGCGAACTCAACGGGTGATAGGCATCCTCGGCGCGGCCACAGAGCGTTCCCGCCAGCCGCGCCCTCCGATTCGTCGAAAAGATCGCCGATTCGTCGGATATAGGGAGGATGCCTACAAATTTCTTGACGGAGGAGATACCCGACGAATTACCATTCTGACTCAAACCAAGACACAAAAATGAAGACAACCCAACAAAACATGGTCATCAACCAAAACGATAATCGGTCCACTGCTTATGAGAGTGATTCGTCCAGGGTCTCACTCCTTGTGGGAGTATTGCGGGGCATGATGAATTCGGTTTCAAAAAATGCGATGGTTTCCGCTCTAGCAGCTTCGATCATGATTTTGGCAGCGGGGCAAAACGCGTCTGCCGAAGCGTCGAGCAATTTGATTCAAAAAGTGCGTGGCGAGGTCAAGGGAGCGGATGGCGTGGCAGGTGGTCAAGGGGAGGCCGGTGGAGCTGGTGAAGACGGAGAATCTGGTGAAGACGGAGAATCTGGTGGTGCCGGTGAAGATGGTGGTGCCGGACTCGCCGGGGTCGCGGGAAGTCCAGGAGAAAGCGGTGCCAACGGTGCCGCTGGCGCCAACGGTGCCAATGGCCTTAATGGAGCCAACGGAGCATCCGGCCTAGCAGGCGGTGAAGGAGCCACTGGCATCAACACAAGCAATGCAGTGGTGAGAATTGCCTCAAGTGCAGTGGTTAAAGGTGGCAAAGGCGGTGCGGCTGGAGACGGTGGTGCCGGAGGTGATGGTGGCTTCGGCGGCGATGGAGGAAACGGCGGCTTTGGTGGGGATGGGGGAAATGGTGGCTTCGGCGGTAACGGAGATTCTGATGGTGTCAACGGCGGC
>JBFZFJ010000129.1:0-10027 GCA_041306405.1 Verrucomicrobiales bacterium
ATTTCATCGGCAGCATGAGCAACGCCGCCGCCCAACCCGCAGCCGCGGAAGATCCGTTTGGAACCGCTCCGGCAGGCGAAGGTCTGCTGCCCAAGCGCATCGGTGCGCAGGAAGCGCTGGCCCGGCAAGGCGTGCCCTTCCCCGAAGGCTCCTCCGCGAGCTACATGGCCGCGACTAACACCCTTCGTGTCGTCAACACCGCCACCAACCAGGACTACATCGCCCAGATTATCGACGCGCTGACCAAAACGGAACCGGTCATGGTGTCAGTCAAGGTGACCATGATCAAGGTGGAGCAAATCCGCCTCCAGGAGCTTGGCTTTGATTGGTTTCTCGAAGGTGGCGGAGGAAACGACCTCGTCCTCAGCGGCGGAACCCAAGGCAACGGCCGGGACGCGAGCGACGTGACACCGCAACCCGGCGGCTCGGTCCTCAACCCGGTCACCGCCGGAAACCGCAGCGGGGACTACGCCACTTCGGACAACTCGATTGACAGCCTGATCGCGAATCAAGCCGGCCGCCAAGCCAGCGCATCCGCTCCCGGCGTGCTGAGTGTTTACGGCAGGTTCAACGATTCATTCATCCAGGGAATGATGCGGGGCCTCGACCAAAAGAAGGGCGTCGATATCATGGCCCAGCCTGCCGTCGTGACCCGCAGCGGCCAGGCCTCCTCCATCGCCATCATCCGCGAGTTCATCTATGCCACCGAATACGAACCGCCCGAACTCCCCAACAGCGTGGGTAGCGGAGCGGGGGGCACCCCCATCACCCCGGCACATCCGACCGCCTTTGATAAACAAGACGTCGGAATCACCTTGGAAGTGACCCCCGTGGCGGACGCTGACAAACGATACATCTCCGTCACCCTCAACCCCACCTTCAGCGACTTCGACGGCTTCGTGAATTACGGCAGCCCCATCAACACCCTCAGCAACGGGCTTCTTGGCAACGAAACCGTGGAGCTCACGAAAAACGCGATTCTCATGCCGGTCTTCAGCAAACAGCGACTCTCGACCACCGTCGACGTGGCCGACGGCTCGACCGTCGTTCTAGGCGGATTGATGCAGGAATCCGTCCAAAACGTGGAAGACAAAACCCCCATCCTCGGCAGCATCCCCATCGTCGGGCGCTTTTTCCAATCCAACGCCAAAAAGCCGATCACCAAGATGGTTCTGTTCACGGTCAATGTGGAACTCATGGATCCAACAGGCCGCCGCTACCGGGACCGCTGAGCCCGATTTTTCCTCACTTCCCGAAAATGCCACCCGTCCCCAGCGAACCCGAAAAATACTCCATCGAAGAGATGATGGAGAAACTGAAGCATTCCCCGATAGAAAATCCCGAGGACGGAGAGCTGGTCATCCGTCCGGACGGCAGCCAGGCGATTCGGGTCCGCAAGCGGAAGCGCCGGTCCAGCCAGCCGCTCAAGGAGAACCACCAACGCACCCGCCGGGCGCGCATCGTCCAGGTGACCGCCGCGATGATCTTGGTATTCCTGGCAGCCATGATCATCGGCGGCGCGATCATCTACGCGAACAGCAAACCGTTCCGCGAGGGACTCACCCGGAAAATCGAGCAAGTCAGCGGCGCGACCACCGCTCTGGAGCAATTCCGGATGAACCCGAAAACAGCCAACGCCGGAAGCCTCTCGCTCAAATGGCCCGCCGGCAATGTCCTTGAAAGCCTCAAACTCCGCGGACTCACCGCGGAAATCTTCCCGTCGAGTTTCCTCGGCAACGCCATGACTGGTGAGGAAATCTCAATCGCCGAGGCCACCTTGGCACTTCAGATCCCGCAACCCGGCGAAGCCTTGCGGAACTCCCCCGCCCCTGGCGGAGATCTGCCCATCCGCTTCAATCGCTACCGCGCTCCGATTTTCAACCTCACCATCGGGAACCCGAAAACCCCGCTCCTCAGGCTCCTCAAGTCCGAGGCCTCGCTCAACCCGGAAACCGCTGGCGGCCGGGCCCAGATGAGCCTCTACAAGGGCGACATCGCCATCGCCGGCTGGCCGAAACTCCGACTCGATCGCGCGCTCATCGAATTTCGCGGCGACGAGGCCGACATCATCGGCCTGCGAGTCCTCCACGAGTCCGACAACCGCGGGGCCTTCGAGCTTTCCGGCACGGTCACTCCCTATCAAGCAGACCGGATTTCCTCGCTCGATGTCCGCCTCGAATCCTTCGAGCTGGCCGGCATCGTCGGCCCATCGCTTGGGAAAATCTTCTCGGGAAAAATCGATTCCCTGCCCGTCGCCACCTCGAATTTCCTCGCCTTCAAGCCGCGCGACGAAGCATCGCTCACCCTCGACCTCGCGTTCCGCGCGAGTCCCAATTCGCAAATCGAGGTGCAGGGATTCCCCTTCCTCGTCGGCCTCGCGCAAGGCTTGGACGACCCGTGGTTCCAGCATCCCGTCTTCGAGGGTGATGCCGGCGGATCGATCCACCGTGAGGGCGACGTCGTCACGCTCCGGGACCTCAATTTGGAGAGCAAGGGACGGATGGCGTTGCGGGGCGAAATCTCGATGGCCCTCAATCAAACCTTGTCCGGAACTCTCCAACTCGGCGTCGCCGAAGCCATGATCGCCTCGGCCAAAATCACGCGCCTGAATTCGATGTTTGGCCCGGCCACGGAGGGTTTCCGCTGGATCAGCTTGAAAATCAGCGGTCGGGCTGCGGCCCCCGTGGATAATTTCAAGGAACTCTATACATCCTCCGCAGTCGCCCCCCGGGAAAACCCCGCGCCGGACGACAGCGAGGGCTCAAGCTTCGAGGACCTCACGCGGCCCAAGTGAACGAGTCGCCGCAGGTGAAATTCCACGGCCCCGGCGCGGACCGAGAGGCCCTTTCCGGCCCGGCAAACCGTGCGGAAAATTTCTAAAGTTGGGCGTGGCATTCCGGTCAAATCTGGTTCAAGGTAACTCACGGACAAGGCGGTTAGAACCGCCGTCCGCTCACCCAAATAACCAACCAAAAAACATCATGCAAACTGCCAACGTCAATCTGCCGATCACCGTCACGGTGCGGCACGAGCAAGTGACCGATGCCCTCCGCGACCACGCGACCAAGAAGATCGAGGGACTGCATCTCGATTACCCGCGAATCATCGAGGCCAAGGTCATTCTCGACGTCCAAAAAAACCGGCACATCGCCGAAATCATTCTTTTTTGTGCGAACCACATCACCATCGAGGCTCACACCGAAGGCAAGGACATGTATGCGGCGCTCGATGAAACCATCGAGAAAATCGCCCGCCGGATGCGCAAGCATAAGACCCGCCTGCTCAAAAAGCACCGCCCGCATCGCAACGAGTCGATCCGCCACCTTGAAGAGCGCTTTTTCACCGAAGCCGTCCTCGACCATCCGGAAGGCTCCGATGTCGAGCCCGTGCCCTACATCGTCCACCCCGAGAACTACTCGGTCCGCACGATGTACAAGGAAGACGCTATCATGCAGCTCGAACTCACGGATCGCCCGTTCGTGCTCTACAAGAGCGCCCGCCGCGACTGCCTGACGATCGTTTACCGCCGCAAGGACGGCGAATACGCCGCGCTGGACATCAAGGATTGACGCGTGGTGGCGACCACCGGTCGCCGCGAATTCATCCATTACAAACAAGCCGGACAGGGAAACCTGCCCGGCTTTTTTGAGGGTCACTCCTCATCCAAGACCTCGCGCGCCTCACGGAGGAAATCCTGGGTTTGGGCCAGGATGCCGATGATTTTGAAACGAGTCTGTTGCCGCCATTTCGGAGTGGCGAGGGCCTCCTCCTCCGCAGAATCGAGGCCGCGCAGGGCGTCGTCGAGGTAGCCGCGCGCCTTCTTGAGGCGGACGATAATGTTGCCGGCGATGGATCGTTCCGGCGGCCACTCGTCGTAGCGCTCCGCCATGCCGAGAGCACCCGCGAGTTTCGCGCTGGCGCTGCTCACGCTGTTCAAAATTTCCCGCAGCGGGTGCTCGTCTTGCGCATCCTCCGCGACCCATCCCGCGTTCTGGACATCATGGTAAAGCTCAATGGCAAGATCGCAGCACTCCTCCACCAGCGGATGACGCTCTTCTTCGAACTGGTTTTCACCCTTCCATTTCTCCGCTTCGAGATCGACGAACGCCTCTTCGGCGATGGCATTCATTTCCTCAATCCAATGCCGCCGCTCTTCCGCTTCTTCCGGCGTGAGTTGCGGATCCTTCTCGCCGCGTTCCCGCATCAAACGCGCGCGTTCCTCGGCATAAACCTGGTCGAAGTCCATGATGTCGAGTTCTCCCCGTTCGAGCCGGGCCGTCACGCGATCCAGCAGCAATTGCATTTTCGCGTCCTCCGCATCGGCTTGCGCTTCCTCCAGTGATTGCGGGCTGTCGTCATCCTCATCGTCTTCCGCCGCAGCCATGGCCATTCCCGCCCGCTCCATGAAATCCGACATCGCCTCCGCATTCGCGGCTTGTCGGGCGGCCTCGTCCCCGTCGACCATCATCCATGCGGGCTCCGCGTCGAGTTCGAGCTGATAGTTCGTGGCCTCGATGACGACCCGCCCGTTGGTGATGCTGAACCATTCCAGATAGAGCGAGTTTCCCCAATGCCAGGGAAACGGCTGTTTGGCCGAGTAAAACTCCATCAGCTCGTCCATCGTGCAGTCCGGCACCTTCACCTTGCGCGATGCGGTCATGTCGCCGACCGCGCCTTCCTGATAGGCGGCGAGTTCCGGTCCATCGCCCGGTTTCGCATCAGGATTGGTGAACTTGAGCACATGCCCGGCAAGATCGCGCCATGGGTTTCCCTTCAGCTCCAGTTCCACCGCCTCGGCACGCCCGGCGAACCAGAGCTTCCCGACCACGCGACCGGGGGTGCGGTTGTCGATTTCTCCGCGGACGACCTGTTCATCAATGCGCCATGCCATGCTTGGAAACTGAATCGATTGCAGTCTTTGTGCAAGCCGGCAGCGCTTCGTGTGAAAGGGTCAGCGCCCCCCCAGCAACTGCCAGTGGCGAATCGGCTCCGTGGGCCTTCTGTCGTTTGGGTCCCTCGCCATCCGCCAGCCGAAGAAGACGACGGAGCAAATCAAAGTGGCCAACAAGATGACCATTGCCTTTCTTTTGCAGAAAAATTTCATTTTGGGCGGCTCGAAGAGGCTGATCTGAGACGGGGCTCGAATTTAATCCCTGTTCGAGACCGACGATCCAGCAGGACAAACGGAGGCTCCCAGATTCATTCCTGCGGAAATGGTGGTCGTCGGTGGATAGGGCGCGACGGGTTGTTTGATTTGTGGAGGATTCCATGTGTAGGAATTTTGACCGCCGGATGAACGATGGCCTTTGACACGGCGTTTGGCCAGCCATTCGTGGGTCATGGGCTCGCGGCGACCGGTGATCGCCACTACGCACGAAAAAGCCGGACGGGGGCGAACCCGTCCGGCTTTTGTGAGAACTCGTGGCGACCTGTGATCGCCACTACGTTTAGTCTTCCTGACCCGGGCTCCAGTCTTCGGAGGCGGCGGCGGCGAGGTTGAACGCTTGCTCGAGGCCGACCATCTCGGAGGACGGACGAAGGCTCTCGAAGCTGGCGCTTTCCTTCTTCAGCTGCTCGTCGGAGTAACCGACGGCCTTGATGGAAAGTCCGATGCGGCGCTCGACCTTGTCGACCTTGATGACGCGGGCTTCGATCTCTTCGCCGACCTTGATGATGTCCTTGACCTTCTCCACGTGCTCTTCGCTGAGTTGCGAGATGTGGATGAGGCCGTCGATGTCACCGTCGAGGCTGATGAAGGCGCCGAAGGATGCGATCTTGGCGACCGTGCCCTTGACGATGTCGCCGACCTTGAAGCGACCGTCGATGAGGCTCCATGGGTCGTTCTCGGTTTGTTTGACGCCGAGAGAGACGCGCTGGTTGGCCTTGTCGATGGCGAGCACGATGGCTTCGACTTCGTCGTTCTTTTTGAGAACTTCGGACGGGTGGTTGATCTTGCGGGTCCAGGACATGTCCGAGACGTGGATCATGCCGTCGATGCCTTCCTCGAGCTCCACGAACGCACCGTAAGCGGTGAGGTTGCGGACCGGGCCGGTGATGGTCGCACCGACCGGGTAGCGGAGCTCGATTTCATCCCATGGGTTGGAATCGAGCTGGCGCACGCCGAGCGAGATTTTCTGCTCCTCGATGCTGATGCCGAGGACGACAGCCGCGATTTCCTGGCCGATTTCAAGGACATCGCTCGGGCGAGTGATGCGCTTGACCCAGCTGAGTTCGGAAACGTGGACGAGTCCTTCGACACCGCGCTCGATTTCGATGAACGCGCCGTAAGGAAGAAGCTTGGTGACGCGACCCTTGACGTTATGGCCGATCGGGTATTTCCGCTCGATGTCTTCCCATGGGTTCTCGGAGGTCTGCTTGAGGCCGAGCGAAACACGCTCTTTCTCGCGGTCCACGTCGAGGATGACGACATCCACGGACTGTCCGATGTGGAGCAGTTCGGAAGGATGGTTGATGCGGCCCCACGACATGTCGGTGATGTGGAGGAGTCCGTCCATGCCCGCGAGATCGACGAAGGCGCCGAAGTCGGTGATGTTCTTGATCGCGCCGGTGACCTTGTCGCCGATTTTGACGGACTGAAGGAAGGTCTGGCGTTGCTCGGAGCGCTCGGCCTCGATGACCTCGCGGCGGGAAATGACGATGTTTTTGCGCTCGTCGTTGATTTTGACGATTTTGAACTCGTAAACGTTGCCGACGTATTCGTTGAGGTCCTTCGGTGGAATGATGTCCACTTGCGAGCCGGGAAGGAAGGCTTCGACGCCGACGTTGACGGTGAGTCCGCCTTTGACGACCGACTTGACCTTGCCGCGGACGAGACCGCCGTCTTGGAAGACTTTGACGATCTTCTCCCAGTTTTGTTTGTGGGCGGCCTTTTCCTTCGAGAGGACAACCATGCCCTCGTCGTTTTCAAGTTTTTCGAGAAGCACTTCGATTTCGTCGCCGATTTCGATTTCCTCATCCTCGAACTCGTTCGACGGGATGGCTCCTTCGGATTTGTAGCCGATATCGACTAGGACGACTTGAGGGCGGATTTCGAGAATCGTGCCTTTGACGATCGATCCTTCGCGGAATTCGCGAAACTTGGAGTCGATGAGGTCGTTGAGTTCAGTGTTGGTGGGTTCCGCACATGCGTAAGCCATAATGTTATCTGGTTTGGGGTTGTGTTGGTTGGTTCGTTTTCTTCCTGGAATTGCCCCGAGAAGTAAAACTGACAGACACCGGGGCGCCAACCGTCGGTCAGTAGAAAGAAAAGCGAACGCCGAGACTAGGTTCTGAAACCCGCATGGCAAGGCCAAAGGCAGGAAAAACGGGCGGATTTCGAGAGACGGGCGACAAATGGTCTTTAAAATCCCTCTGGCCGCGGGGAAGGAACGGTCGGAGCCAATTGGGATTTGTCGAGTTCGGGCGCACCGACGCGGGCGAAGAGGAGCCCGATGAAATTCAGAACCGGGGCGAAAAGCAGACACCAAATGCCCAATCGCGGGCTTGGATTGAAACCATGGATGCAAAAAATGTCACAAACAGCATTAGCGCCGAGATCAAAAACACCATCGAAAGAATCCCCCGCCAGTCGCATTTCATCCCCGCAGTGTTGAGACTTTCCAATCAACCGCAAGCCCGCGCAGCCCCCCCGCCGAAATCCGCGCTTCTCTCCCGCCGCCGCATCGTTTCCAATCCCCGCGCCCGCCCCGATGTCCGAGAATTTCTACCAGCAAACCACCGCCGCCCCGCCGACGCCATTCGACGTCTCGCTGCGCCCGCCCGCGTTTTCAGAATTCATCGGCCAGGAAAAGGTCAAGGACCGCATCCTCCTGATGCTGGAGGCCGCCAAACAACGCGGCGACGTGCTCGACCACGTCTTGCTTTCCGGCCCGCCCGGCTTGGGGAAAACCACTCTCGCCAACCTCATCGCCCGCGCCGCCGGGACCCAGCTCCACACGACCTCCGGCCCGCAGATCGAAAAAGCCGGCGACCTCGCGGGCATTTTGACCAACATCCAGAAGGGCGACATCCTCGTCATCGATGAAATCCACCGCCTGCATCCGGCCATCGAGGAATATCTCTATCCCGCGATGGAGGATTTCCGGCTCGATATCATCATCGACTCCGGCCCGTCCGCGCGGTCGATCCAGATCAATTTGCCGAAATTCACCCTCGTCGGCGCGACCACCCGCTCCGGCATGCTCACCGCCCCGCTGCGCTCGCGCTTCGGGCTGGCGAACCGGCTGGATTACTACACCCACGACGAGCTCGCGCAAATCATCGAGCGCTCGGCCGGACTGCTGGACGTGCCGATCGAGCGCGACGGCGCGCTCGAAATCGCCTCGCGCTCCCGCGGCACCCCGCGCGTCGCCAACGCGCTGCTGCGCTGGGTCCGCGACTTCGCCCAAGTCCGCGGCGAGGGATTCATCGATGGCAAAATCGCCGACGCCGCGCTCGCCATGATCGAGATCGACTCGCAGGGCCTCGACGAAATGGACAAGCGCCTGCTCGAAGTGCTAATTTACAAATTCAACGGCGGTCCGGTCGGACTCAACTCGCTCGCCGTCGCCGTGGGCGAGGACGCCGCGACCATCGAGGAAGTGCACGAACCGTTTCTCATCATGCAGGGCTTCCTGATGCGGACCCCGCGCGGGCGCACCGCCATGCCCGCCGCTTACGCCAAAATCGGCGCGCCGATGCCGCCGTCCCGGCCCGATGATTCGCAGACGAGCTTGTTTTAAAATCCAACCGCACCTAGCTTGCGTCCGTCATGAATCGCATCGTCAAAGAAACCATCGACCGCTGCCGTGCGGCAGGCCTCCGCCGCACCAAAGCGTTGGAGGAGCTCGTGATCACGCTGTTGGAAAGCCAGCGGCCGATGACTCTCTCCGAGCTCGCCACCTCCAAGCGGCTCACCGACCAATGCGACAAGGCGACCGTTTTCCGCCTGCTCCAGCGGCTCACCGAGCACGGCCTGGTCCGCCGGCTCGGCCTGCACGAGCGGGCCGCGTATTTCACCCTGCTGGTGCCGGGCAAACACAGCGACTATCTGATTTGCACCAGCTGCGGCAGCATCGAGCCGATCCAGGCCCCCTGCCCCGTCCATCAGCTTGAGGACGAAATCCGCCAGAAAACCGGCTTCCGGAATCTCTATCACGAGCTGGAGTTCTTCGGCGTCTGCCCGAAGTGCGCGTGATTCCGCGCCACACCCATGCATTGCCCATTCTGTCAAACCCCGTTGAAAGCCGACGCCGCCGAGTGCCCGGCTTGCCGGCTGACGTTTCCGCGGACCGGCGCGTTGGTCGGCGCGGTGCCGCGGCTGGCACCGGTGGTCGCCGACACCACGCGGAGGCTCGGCGCGGCGGATCAATTGAAGCTGAAAAAGGAAATCGCGAAAATCCAGCGGCGCTTCCCGCAGCTCGTCCTGCAAGTGGTGATGCACGAGTTCCCCGCCGAGCACCCGTTTTCGATGCATGCCTTCTGGCTCTTCAACGCCGGAAATTTCGCCGGCGACAGCCACCGCGGGAAGAACAACCACGCGCTGCTCATCGCGCTCGATCCGGCGCGCGGCGAGGCGGCGATCATGCCGGGCTACGGGCTGGAGTCGTTTTTGAAAACGGAAGCCCTCGACCACCTGCTCGAACTCGCCGGCCCGTCATGGGAAAGCCGTCGCTGGGCGGACGGGATTTTCAGCGTGCTCGACGGACTGGATCAATTGCTCGAATCCGTCGCGATTCCCGAGGAAACCGCCGCCCGCGACGGCGAGTTCTAATCGCTCAGCCGAACGCTTTCAAAAACCCGACCTCGATGGCGAGCGGCTCGAACGCGTTCGTCTCAAGCGTCCGGCGCAGCGAGTCGAGCGCTTCCATCCGCTTGAGCAAGCGGCCTTCCGTTTCAGCCTCGGCGAGGGCGCGCAAGGCGGGCGCGGACTCGGGGAAATCGAGACCACCGCCATTCACCTTCATGCGGAGCAGATCCGCCATCCAGGCCATCAGCACGTCGAACAGGCGGTTGCGCGCGTCAAGAT
>JBFZFJ010000130.1:0-2879 GCA_041306405.1 Verrucomicrobiales bacterium
AGTGACGCTGCACTCGAAAATATCCATTTTTACGGATGGGTGCGGCAGGGGGCTGCGCGAAATGGAATGGTCCACGACCAGTGGGGCGTGGAGAATAGCACGATTGTTGAAAACGGAAAAACAAGGACATGCCGGTCAAAATGAATCTGGTCAGCACGGGGGCAGGCAAACTCAAGCCGGGTGAAACGCTCTGGTTCAACTTCACCGACCATCGCATTGTTGCCATGCTCAGCACTGTGAAATTAGATATCCAACCACACAACAAGACCGTTTCCCAAAGCCCTGTTGCTGAAAGCGGCTACTACAACGCAAAATTGGCTTACCAGGCAAACGGCGCGGGACCGCTTGCCCCCATCACCGAACAGAGTTGGTGGCACGATATTCACAGCAGGCATGTGGGATTCATTGTCGAGACGGGGGGCCGACTGCCAAGGATCTACTTCTTCCGCGACTTCCGCCCCCCCTTGCCAGAAGGTAAATCTATCGAAATCAAGCCCGCCACCAAAAGACCATAATTTCTAACAAAATCAAATTATGCTAAACAGACGATCCTTTCTAAAAACTTCCTCGCTGGCGCCTGCGGCCTACGCACTGCAGCGCGCATTGGGTGCCGCTGAACCGACCGACCGCAGTCTGGTTTTACCCAATGCCGCACAGCAGGCCTGGCACGATATGGAGCTGGGCATGTTCTTCCACTTCGACATTCCGATCTACAAGCAGGGCTGGAACTGGCGCACCTACAAGGACTTTCCGGAACCGAATCTCTATCAACCGACAAAGCTCGACACCGACCAATGGATGGAAGCTGCCAAAGCGTATGGTGCCAAGTATGCGATCTTCGTGGCCAAGCACTGCAGCGGATTCCTGCAATGGCAATCCGACCTCTACCCCTACGGCGTCAAACAGTCGTCGTGGCGCGGCGGCAAAGGCGATGTGGTCGGCGACTTCGTGGCGTCCTGCCGCAAGTATGGCATCAAGCCCGGCCTCTATGCGTCGGTCGCCGCCAATGGTTTTCTCCACGTTGACAATCCAGGCCGCGTCGGTGGCGGCAATGCGGAGGCACAGGCCAACTACGTGAAGACCTGCGAACAGATGATGACGGAACTCTGGTCGCGCTACGGAGAGCTCTTTGAAATCTGGTTCGACGGCGGTGCCATCCCCGCGAAAAACGGCGGCCCGGATCTGGTCCCGATCCTGAAAAAGCACCAGCCCCAGGCCATCGTGTTTCAAGGGCCCGTGGGCACGCCCAACCTGATCCGCTGGGTCGGCAACGAACGCGGTGTAGCCCCCTATCCCTGCTGGAGCACGGCCAACGCGAGTACCAGCGATAGCGGCACCATCGAGAAAACAATCGGCGGCGATCCGGATGGAAAGCTGTGGATTCCCGGCGAGTGCGATGTGCCGATCCGCGGCAGTGAATGGTTCTGGCAGCCCGACGGCGAGAAAAGCCTGCACAGCGTGGAAGCAATGGTGCAGATGTATTACAACTCGGTGGGCCGCAACTGCAACCTGCTGCTCAACGCCAACCCCGGTCCCGACGGACTCGTCCCGGAGCCGGATTTCCAGCGCTATACCGAGTTCGGAAAAGAGATCCAGCGCCGCTTCTCCAAGCCCATCGCCCAAACGACAGGCAAGGGAACAACCGTTGAACTCACCCTTCCCAAACCGCAGCCGATCAATCAGATCGTGATCATGGAGGACATCGCCTTGGGCGAGCGCGTCCGCGCCTACGAGGTCGAGGGTCTCACGCCGGGCGGTGCGTGGACCAAGCTCTGCGACGGCATCTCGATCGGCCACAAGCGCATCCAGCAGTTTGCGCGCACCGAAGTCTCACAGGTGCGCTTCCGCGCAACTTCCTCCATCAGCGAACCACACCTGCGCCAGCTCACAGTCTTCAACGTCGATTAGAGCATTTCTAGAAATAGTGTGACCGCAAAAATGTGGCGGCGGTTTTCAACCGCCATGCCAACTACATTAAATATGAAAAAATATAGACTGCCTCACATCCTGTTGTGTGCCTTGATATCTACTTCCATGCATGCGGAGGACGCTGCCAAGAACACAACGTCGTGGAATCCCCCTGCCCAAAATGAAAAATTTCATATCTTCATCCTGATGGGGCAGTCCAACATGGCCGGGTATGGTGACATGCTGCCGGAGGATAAATTACCGGTTCCGCATGTCGTCAAACTGCCGACAAAAGGGGAAATGAAATGGGCACCTGCCGCCCATCCTCTTCACAACAGACTTCCATCTGACCGCTTCGGCCTGGGGCTTCCTTTCGCCATCGAGTATCTCAAAGACAAACCGGGCGTTACCGTAGGATTTATTCCTGTTGCCTGGGGCGGCGCGGGAATTGACCAATTGAAGAAGGGAACCGAAACCTATGCCGATGCGATGAAGAAAGCTGCCTTCGCCAATACTAACGGCATCATCAAAGGCATTCTGTGGCATCAAGGGGAGTCCGACACCGTAAACGCCTCCTTGGCTGACAGCTATGAAAGTAAGCTTCACCAGCTTATAACAGATGTGAGAAAAGACCTGAATGACGACAAGCTGCCTTTCATTGTCGGAAATCTTGCAGAATTTTATGGCAGCGGCCCGGATCACCGCGCACCGGAGCGCGTGAAAAACATCAACAAAGTGCGTGAGATCCTCCGCGCATTGCCCGGCAAGATTGCAAACACCGGATTTGTTGAGTCAACGGATCGCTCGTCGCCGGACCAGCACATGGTCCATTTCGATCGCAAGTCCTACATCATCCTCGGCAAACGTTACGCTGAGGTCTATTTAAAAAGAGGAAAAGTCTGTCAGACAAACCACGTGGACGTAGTCAAATGACCACATTTTCAACCGGCATCGGCATCGCCTTGTTAGCC
>JBFZFJ010000131.1:0-15649 GCA_041306405.1 Verrucomicrobiales bacterium
GTGGCAACCGTGAGGAGTTTCTCGTCGAAGCTGACGGTGCCGGTCATCGAGCCGGAGGACATGCGGACGACGGTGCCGAGCGGGTCGCCGGGCTTGCGGGTGACGCCGAGGATTTTGAAACCGCTGACGGTTTTGTCGGAATCGACGGTGATGCGCTCGTCGGGCTTTTTCTTGTTAATGAGCGTCACGCGGTAGCGGTTGCTGCCGGTGATGGGGGAAACGCCGATGAGCGCGTAGTCATCCAGGGGATTGACCTCTTCGCCCGGAGGCGGTGGCGGCGGCTTCGCGGTGAACGGGGAATTGGTCCACAAGCTGGTGTAGCGGCTGATGGGCGCTTTTTTAGGCAAAGCCGCCTCGGCCAGGCCGGTGAGGGCGAGGAGCAGGAGGACGGAATGGGAGACCGGAAATTTCAAAATGCGTGCGGGTTAAGTGGTGGGCGGGACGAACCACTGCTCGATGGTGGCGGTGCAGTCGATCTGGGTGTCGTCGGTTTGGTTGGGCGTGAGCCGGATTTGCGAGGCGATGCGGAATTGGTCGGGCATGTTGAGCTTGTCGAACCATTGATAGAGCGCCTGCTCGGTGCCGGTGACGGTGATCTGGATTTTCGCGCGGTGGAAATGGCGGCCCTCGGTGGAATCGGTGGGAAGGGGCTTTTGGGTTTTGATGGTGAGGCCGGTGGCCTTGGCCTGGCTCTCGGCGAGCTGCTGGAGCTTGGTCTGGACGTCTTGGTTGGCGGCGGGCTGGGGTTCGTGCTCGGCCAGCCAAGCCATTTGGTCGGTCACTTGCGCGCTGCTTTCGCGGAACATCTCGGCGGTGGCGAGCTTTTGTTGGGCTTGGTCACGCCGGGTGTTGACCTCCTGGCGCTTGGCGGTGGCGAAGTTGAAAACGAGCAGATTGAGAATCGCAAATCCCGCGATGGCGAAGAAGATGATCAGTTTTTTTTCGCGGGCGGACATGGAGAGGAAGAGTAAAATGGACGGGCTGTTGAGCGAATAATGCCGTGGCGGGTGGCTTTTGTCGGTGAAATCAAGGCTGCGCTGGGGGAACCTCGGCGCTGTAAACGAACTCCCAGCCGCGGGTGGATTGGTTGGGCTCGGGGGTCTGCCACTTGAACTTGGCGAGGTCGGTTTTTTTGCCGAGGTTGAGGCTGAAAGTGTTGACCGCCTGGAGCTGGGGGGCCTCGCCGATGAGCTTGATTTCAGTGGCGCTGATGTCAGCAGTTTTCAGTCGGAGGCCGCTGTTGGGCGGGATGCAGTCGGCGATGCGTTTGAGGATATCGACCGGGGCGTTCGCCAGGTCGATGGCGTGGGCGAGCTCGTCCCACTTGGCGATGTGGACGGCGTAGGCCTCGCCCTCGGGGGCGGCGGCGGCGGCTTGTTTGAGGAGATTGTTGGTTTCCGAGTGGTCCTTCCACAAGCCGAAGGCGAACCAGCCGATGATGCCGAAGTAGATCAGGGCGACGGCGGCAACTCCGAGGATGGTGGTCTGGCGGCGCTTGGCCTCGCGGCGGGCGGCGCGGACGTCGGCCGGCAGGAGTTTGCTCAGCGGAACCGGCAAGGCGGGTGCCGGGCGGGGCGAAATTTCGACCGGAGCCCTGAAGGCGGCGGCGAGGGCGGCGGCGTTGGGATTTTCCGAACTCGTCCACAAAGCGACGCGGGCGGGCTCGATCTCAAGGCCTTGCATCGAAAGCTGGATGAGCGCGAGGCGGATTTCCCGGGCGAGGGCCTCGTCGGGCTCGGCGGAAGTGCCGGAAGTGGCTTGGCAATAAACGAGGTTTCCCTGATGCGAGAGGGCGAACACCCAGCGGCCGAATTCTTTCCAGACGGCGAGCGCATCGCCGGTGAGCGGGTAGGCGCGAGCGGAAATATCGAAGCTTTTCGGCCCGCGAGGCGGCATTTCGCCTTCGCCGGGAGCGCGCAGCTGGATGGAGACGAGGGCGGTGTTTTCCGCTTCGCGGGCGATGACGAACAGGTCGGTGAGCTGGCCCGCCATCGGGTCCGGGCGGAGGCCGAGGCGCTCGGCATGGAGCGCGGCGAGGTCGGGGAAAAGCGCGTCGTCATCGCTGGAGACGCGCATCGGGATGGCAGTGATGGATTTCACCGGGAAAAGCAGCAGGAGATCGCCGCCGGGGAGGTCGGTGAGATCAGAGGCGCGCTCGACGGAGGTGGCCGCGTGGAGGGTGAAGGCCGCGCCGGTGGTTTGGCCGGTCCAGATTTCCCAACCGGATTCGCCGGGGACGAGAAGCACGTTGTCAGTGGTTTTGCTCACGGGATGATTTCTTCAGTGCGTTCGAGGAGGGCCGGTTTCCCGGTGCGGTTGCGGACAATGGCGGTGATCTTGCGTTTGGCACCCTCCGCGAAGCCGATGCTCTCGATGCGGGTGGTGGTGTCGTTCACGGTGAAGCGTTTGGCAATATCGGGGCGACCATTTATATCTATTCCCAAAAGATCAAGCGCGGCGGCGGCATTTTGAAAAGGAACGTCGTCGATGGTGTCGCGCTGGCCGTCGGTGCCGCGGACGGTTTCGGGGATAATGTCGGCCTGGTCCGCGGTAATCTCGGCGGCGGCGGCGATCAGCTCGGCGGGCGCTTCATTGAGATCGAGCGGGCCGCCGCTCCAGATCGTGAACCAGTTCCGCCAATCCGGGCGGACCGCCTCGACGAGATCCATGCCGCGGACGAGGCTGACTTCATCGACGTCGTAAAACGGCCGGTTGAAGGGCTGGTTGATGCGGCCCACGCTCTCGTAGTATTTTTTCTCCGCGCCGTTGAGTTGTTCGTCGTCATTGGCGTCGACCCAGTCGGCGAGCGCGTCGGCGATTTCCTGGGCGTCTTCGAGTTCGAGTCCCCAGTCGATGAACATGGATTTGAGCAAGGCTTTGTCGTCTTGAAGGATGAGGGCGTTGATATTGAAGCGGCCGCCTTCGGAGGTGACTTTGACTTCGTAGCTCTCGCCGGTTTCGCCGTTGTTGTAGCGGAGGAGCGGGTCGGAGCGCTTGACGACGGGATTGGAGCCGACGGCGATGCCCATTTCCGCGACTTGGCGGGCGCGCGAGCCGTGGACCTTGGCGGAGGCGAGCTCCATGTCGAACGAGATCACCCGCAGCGTGGCCATGCAGGCCATCGAGAGAATCGCGATCAGCCAGAGCACCGCCATGAGCGCGGCGCCGCGAGGTCTGCGGGTGCTGACGGGGGAGGGGATCATTGCTGGGGAACCTGAAACTGAGGAGGTTGCGCGCCGCCGCCGGGAATTCCGCCGGGATCGATCTGGATGGGCGGGATGCCTCCGTTCGCGCCATTTCCGCCGCCGCCGGCAGGAGCGCCGCCGCCTTGCTGCATTTGGCGCATCACAACTTCCGGGTTTTGCTTCGGCGGGACCCAGAAAATCTGGCGGATTTCCTCGCCCTTGGCGCCGATGGCGAGGGTGAGTTCGATTTGCAGCGGCAGGCGGCCCTGCATTTCCCAGTCGAATTGCCACTCCATCGAGCGGCCGTCGAGAACGCGCCATTCGAAGTAGGCAACGTCGGTGAGGAGGACGATTTCCGCGAACGGTTTGTTGTCGCCGGCGGAGGATTTGAAGGCGGAGGCGGAATCTTCGAGAATTTCGTTTTCGTAGTATTTCAGGACGACGTCGATGTAGCCACTGCGGCGTTTCACGGTGCTGAGCTGGACAGCCTTGGCGATGCGCGTCTGACCGCCCCAGGTGAAACTGAGCGGGACGTTTTGGAGCGTGAGGTCGGAAATGTAGTGGGAGCCGGAATCCTGCACTTTGAGATCGAAGCGGGTGTTGCCGGGGAGGGAGGTGAAGCGCTGGTTGAGCAACTCGAAAAACGCCTGGTGAAGCATTTCCTCGTTTTGGGTTTCCACGATGGTGTTTCCCAATGCCAGCGAGGTGCGCGCGGTGGTGAAAACCATGCCGACGAGGATCGCCAGCAAGCCCATCGCGATGACGAGTTCAAGCAGCGTGAAGCCGCGGCGTCGGGGACTGACGGGGGAGGTGATCATGGCTGGTACATGCGGCCGTAGCGCCAGGTGTCGACGCTGCGGTTTTGCCACTGGCCGTTGGAGAACCACTTGGCTTCGACGGTGATGAGATACATTTCCTGAAGCGGCTGGCCGTCCTCGTTTTGGAGGTCCTCGATGAGCTTGACCGTGGTGTCGAGTTCGATGCCGGTGTCGCCGACGCTGGTGTTGACAGTCCCCTCTTCAAGAACCGGCAGGGAAAGCGTCTCGTCGAGCGCGCTTTCCAGAATGCGGGTGATCCGGAGTTCGCTCTGGGCGAGTCCGGCGACCGCGGCCATCCGATGCAGCGCGACCGCGAAACCGGTGGCGGCGATGCCAAATACCGCCAGCGCGAGAATCATCTCAAGGAGAAGAAATCCGCGTTTGCCGGGATGGAGTGGGCGGGTCATCGGGCTTCGAGTTGGCTGTCGCGAATGGTGGCGGTGAGCGGGTGGTAGATATCTTCCGACCAGCTTTTGTCGAGCGCGAGGCGGACGGAAATCGGCTCGCAAAGCCCGTCGGGATCGAAGCGCCAGACGTGGACGGTCTGTTTGACGGTGGGCAGCCATTTGTCGGAGTTCCAGCGGCGGATGAGGACCTCCATCCCGCCTTCGAGGTTGAGCTGGCGGTTTTCCTCTGAGGTTGCGACTGCCGGTTCGGGCTCGTTGCGGCGGTTTTTCTTTTCACTCAATCCAGCCTGCGCCAGCGGCAGGAGCCGGACGACGCCTTCGCGGAATTCGAGGGCGTAAGGCGTCTGGTTGAGAATCGCGATGGTGCGGGCGCGCTTGGCCATCAGCTCGATTTCGCCGGAGGTGTTTCGCAACATCCGCTCGTCGGACGAGTAAATCATCAGCCCGACCGCGCCGCCCATGACGATGGCCGCGATGGCGAGGACCATGACGATTTCGATCAGCGTGAAGCCCCGCTGCGGCTTAGTCGTCCTGACTGCTGAGATCATCGGGAGTGCCTTCCTGACCGTCCGGGCCTTTGCTGAACATTTCAAAATCATTGGCGCGCTTCTTGCCCGGGAAGCGGTAACCGTATTCCGCGCCCCACGGATCAGGCGGGAGCTTGCTCATCACTTGCACCCAGCGGCGTGGCACCGGCGTGCTGGATGGCTTGTCTTGGAGGGCTTTCAGGCCTTGCTGGGTGGTCGGGAACGAGCCGGCGTTCAGTTTGTACATCGCGAGCGCGCTCTCGAAGCTTTTGAAGTCGGATTCCACCTGGCGGAGTTTCGCGGCGTCGCCGATGCCGCGCATGGCGAAGATCGCACCACCGAGGATCATGGCGATGATGCCAAGCACGATGACCATTTCAAGCAGGGTGAAACCGGAGCGGCGGCGGGAATTGAGAACTGGATTGTGGATATTCATGAAGAGTGTGATTTTGCGTCTGGCGTTAGCCTTTCAGGGATGAAAACGCCATGCCAACTTAAACTTGTCGGAAAATTCGCGCAGGATTGCCAAAGGTCACGGGGAATTTCTTGCCAGCGGCCCCGGATTTCCCAAGCTTTGCGCCTCTTTTTCTCGATCATGAACAAAGTCCTTATCATCGGAGCCGGCGGGGTCGGCAGCGTCGTCGCCCACAAATGCGCCATGGTTCCCGAGGTTTTCGGGGAAATCACCCTCGCCTCGCGGACGCTCTCGAAGTGCGACGCGATCGCCGCCGAGGTGAAAAAGCGCACCGGCCGCACCATCGCCACCGCCAAGGTGGACGCCGACAACGCCGAGGAAACCGCCGCGCTCATCCGCAAGACCGGGGCCAAGCTGCTCATCAACGTCGCCCTCCCTTACCAGGACCTCAATCTCATGGACGCCTGCCTGCTCGCCGGCTGCGACTACATGGACACGGCCAATTACGAGCCGCTCGATGTCGCGAAATTCGAATACTCGTGGCAGTGGGCGTATCAGGAAAAATTTGAAAAAGCCGGCCTCTCCGCGCTGCTCGGCTCCGGCTTCGATCCGGGCGTGACCAATGTTTACACCGCTTGGGCGCTGAAACACCATTTCGACGAAATCCACACGCTCGACATCATTGATGTGAACGGCGGCAACCACGGCAAGGCCTTCGCCACCAATTTCAACCCGGAAATCAATATCCGCGAGGTCACCGCCGAGTGCCGGCATTTCGAAAACGGCGGGTTCGTCGAAACCGCGCCGATGTCCAAGCACCAGGCGTTCACCTGCCCGGACGGCGTGGGAACCTACGAAATTTACAGGATGTATCACGAGGAGCTCGAATCGCTGGTGAAACACATTCCCACGATCCAGCGCGCGCAGTTCTGGATGTCGTTCTCGCCGAACTACTTGAAACACCTCGAAGTGCTCCAGAACGTCGGCATGACGCGGATCGATCCGGTCATGTATCAAGGCATGGAAATCGTCCCGTTGCAGTTCCTGAAAGCGGTTTTGCCGAATCCGAGCGACCTCGGCGAGACGACCAAGGGCCGCACCTGCATCGGCAACGTCATCACCGGCCTCAAGGACGGCAAGGCGAAGGCGATCTACATTTTCAACATCTGCGACCACGAGGCCTGCTTCGCGGAGGTCGGTTCGCAGGCGATTTCCTACACCACCGGCGTCCCGGCGATGATCGGTGCCAAGCAGATGCTCGCCGGCGATTGGAAAAAATCAGGCGTCTGGAACATCGAGCAACACGATCCGGACGCCTTCATGGCCGACCTGAACGTCCACGGGCTGCCGTGGCAATTCATCGAATTGACCCCGGAGCAAGCCGCGGCGTTCCAAGTGGCCTAATCGTTTTTGCGGGGGGCTCGTCGAATTTCCCCTTGTCAGCCGGAAGCCCCCATCCCATCTTAACCCCATGATCCGGCTTGAGAATCTTCAATGGGCTGGATTTTTCACCCCTTGGATTTCCAGTTGATGAGTTCGGACATGATCGATACCGCAGAACGGCTAATTAGTCATCTTGAGACAAGCAGGCAGGGTTCCACCCAGCCGATTTGCGCGATTGATACCGAGGCGGACAGCCTGCATCGCTACCGGGAATCGCTGTGTTTGATCCAGTTCGCCGACCGCGGCCAGTGCGTTCTGATCGACCCGCTGGCGATCGAAGACCTCTCTTCCCTCGGTGAATATCTCTCCGAGGCGGTCGTCTGGATGCACGGTGCCGACTACGACATGACGATGTTCAAGCGGCAGTTCGGAGCGCTTCCGGCGGTGGTTTATGACACCCAGATCGGCGCGAGATTGCTCGGCGTCCGGCGCTTCGGCCTGGGCGATCTGGTCAGCCATTATTTCGGAGTCGATCTCTCGAAATCCTCGCAAAAGGCGGACTGGGGCAGACGTCCCTTGTCACCCAAAATGATCGAGTACGCGCTCAACGACGTGCATTATCTATTGGAAATGGGCGACATGATCGTCGCCGGGCTCAAGGAAAAAGGCCGCTACGAGTGGTTTGAAGAAAGCTGCATCGCGGCCCGCCAGAAGGTTTTGGACCGGGATGATTCCAAAGAGGAAAACTGGCGGGTCCAAGGATCCGGCAAGCTGGAGCCTTACGGCTTGGCCTGCCTCCGCGCGCTCTGGCAGTGGCGGGATGGCGAGGCGAAAGCTTGGGATCGCCCGTCGTTCATGGTTGCGCCGAACCGCCAGCTCCTCGAATGGAGCATCGACTTGGCCGCGAAAAAGAACATCGCCATTCCAAGCCATTTCCGCCCCGAGCGGGTCAAACGTTTCCGCACCGCGCTCGCTGCCGTGGAGGAACTTTCCGAATCGGAATGGCCCGAACGCCCGGCGGGCAAGCGCCGCAAACGCGACCGCGACTTTGAAGCGAAGGTGGACGCCTTGATCGCCACCCGCGAAAAAGCCGCCGCAAAGCTCGACATCGAAGGCTCGCTCATCGCTCCCCGCGCCGTTTTGGAATCCCTTGCGGCAGGCGACGTCCAGCCAGCCGACGCGCTTCTCAACTGGCAGCGCAAGTGCCTCGGCATGGATCGCTGAGTGGTTCCTGCTTGAGTTGTCCCCGTCGGCAGACGCAGGGTGCCAGCGTGTTGCCTGATTCAACTCCAGCTTCCGACTCCGCCGGGCGGCTCGCTTTCAACTGCTCGTCCTGCGGCCTGAAACTCACGGTGGAACGCCGTCTGGCTGGCGTGAGCGGCCCGTGTCCCGCCTGCGGCGCCCCCATCCACGCTCCCGCGCTCCCTTCCAAAGCCGCCTCTAGCCGCCTCTAGCCGCCTCTAGCCGCCTCTAGCCGCCAAAGAGGCCGCATCGCCGGCGACTCCATCGTGGATCACCAGCACCTCGAGCGGAGGGAAACCGCGAAAACCTTGTGGATCATCATGCTGTTTATTCGGGCGTTTTGCGCCTGCCTCGCGGTGTCTTGGTTCATGAAGGATTGGATTCGTCGCTAGCCGGCTTGCAACCCGCTCATAACCAGTCGGTTAAAAGCCAATCTTGAAGCGCGAAAAAAGCACGAAATTCCTTGTCTCCGGGGGGAGGATTTTAGACCCTCTGGCCCCACTATGTCCGAGTCTTCGAACGAGCCACAAAAAGCCGAAACCCAAGTAGCCGCAGCGCAGGTTTACGATGCCGCCCAAATCGATAAGCTGGAAGGCCTCGATGCCGTTCGCAAGCGCCCCGGCATGTACATCGGCGATCCCGACGAGCGCGGTCTCCACCACTGCGTTTTCGAGGTCCTCGACAACTCGATCGACGAGCACCTCGCCGGCTATTGCAGCCGCATCAAGGTCGCGATCCACGTCGACGGCTCGGTTTCCATCTCCGACAACGGCCGCGGCATTCCGGTCGACATGCACTTGAAATTCGGCATGCCCGCCGTCGAGCTCGTGCTGACAAATCTCCACGCCGGCGGCAAGTTCGGCCAGGGCGCCTACAAATATTCCGGCGGCCTCCACGGCGTCGGTGCGAAGTGCGTCAACGCCCTGTCCGACTGGTTCAAGGCGGAAATCATGCGGAATGGCAAAGTCCACCTGATCGGCTTCGAGCGCGGAAAAACCACCATCCCGCTCCACGTCATCGGCGAGGTCGATCCCGGCAAAACCGGCACGATGATCACCTTCTTCCCGGACGCCACGATCTTCGTCGATACCATCGAGTTCAAATTCGACCGCCTCGCCACCCGCCTCCGCGAACTCGCCTTCCTCAACCCCGGCCTCACCATCGACCTCGAGGACGAGCGTCCAGAGTCCGCCAAGAAGGCCACGTTTTTCTATCAGAAAGGCATCGAGGAATTCGTCGCCCAGCTTGGCGAAAACAAAACGCTCATCCACGACGAGCCGGTCATCCTCCACGGCAAGCGCGCCATCGATCTGGATTACGACGGCAAGAAAACCACCGACGACGTCTTCGCCGACGTGGTTTTCCAATACAACGACTCCTACAACGACCAGATCCTCTGCTTCGCCAACTCCATTCCTAACGGCGACGGTGGCACCCACCTCACCGGCTTCCGCACCGCCCTCACCCGCGGCATCAACCAATACGCCAAGGTCAACAAGATCCTCAAGGACAAGGACCCCGCCCTAACCGGCGACGACGTCCGCGAAGGCCTCATCGCGATCATTTCGGTGAAAATGCCGAACCCGCGCTTCAGCTCGCAGACCAAGGACAAGCTCGTCAACAGCGAGATCGAAGGCGTCATCATGTCTATCGTTTTTGAAGGCCTGATGCAGTTCTTCGATGAGAATCCCGGCCTCGCCAAAAAGATTATCGAGAAATCCGTCAACGCCGCCCGTGCCCGCGAGGCCGCCCGGAAAGCCCGCGAGACCGTCCGCAAGTCCGCCCTATCAGGCGGCGGTCTGCCCGGCAAACTCGCCGACTGCTCCGAGCGCGACCCCGCGAAGTCCGAGCTCTATATTGTCGAAGGAGACTCCGCCGGTGGTTCCGCCAAACAAGGCCGCGACCGGCGGACGCAAGCGATCCTGCCGCTGCGCGGAAAGCTCATCAACGTCGAGAAATCACGTCTCCACCGCGCGCTCCAGAACAAGGAAATCCAGTCGATGATCACCGCCATCGGCGCGGGCATCGGCGACGGCGAACAGGAAGGCGCCTTCAACATCGACAAAGTCCGCTATCATAAAATCGTCATCATGACCGATGCCGACGTGGACGGCTCACACATCCGCACCTTGCTGCTAACATTCTTCTGCCGCCACATGCCGGCCCTCGTGAAAAGCGGCTACCTCTACATCGCGCAGCCGCCGCTCTATCTGGTCAGCCGGAAAAAGCGCCAGGAATACGTCCAGGACAACGACCAGCTCAACCGCATCCTCATCGATCTCGGTGCCGGCGAAGTCGAGCTCCGCACCTTCGACCAATCCCGCAGCTTCACCGCGGACGAACTCAAGGTGATCCTCGAAAACCTCTCCTCACTCTCCCGCTTCTCCACCACCATCGAAGGCAACGGCGGCAACTTCAAAGAATACCTCGCAGCCCGCGTCAACGGCGCGCTTCCGGAGTTCATGATCCGCATCCGTACCGGCAACGACGAGGCGCTCACCTACTTCTCCAAGGAAGCCGACCTCCGCGCCTTCGCCGCCCAGAACCGCGACCTCCGACTGTTCGATGAAATCCTAACCGAGGAAGAACTCGCCGCCCACACCGGCCCGTCGCGCCGCGCGAACCTGCACGAACTCCACGAGTCCCACGCCATCGCCCGCATCTTCTCCCGCCTCACCGAGTGCGGCATCGACACCGCCGTCTTCTTCAACGACGACACCCCGATCTTCGAACTCATCGAGGGCGAAGGCGACAAACAGAAGATCACCCCGGTCTTCGCCGTCCCGGAAATCCTCGGGAAAGTCCTCGAAATCGCCAGCCGCGGCGTCCAGATCAAGCGCTTCAAGGGACTCGGCGAAATGAACGCCAAGCAGCTCTTCGAAACCACCATGGACCCGGAAGTCCGCCAGTTCCTCCGCGTCCGCCTCGACGAGGACAACGCCGTCGAAGCCGACAAGATGTTCGACGTCCTCATGGGCGACATCGTCGAGCCCCGCAAGCGGTTCATCGAAGACAACGCGCTTAATGTGAGAAATCTGGACGTCTAAAGCGGAGCGCTGACTTTAGTCGGCGTGTCAAAAAGAGTATAACATGACCCCCTCAGACAAACTTTCCAAAGAGCTCATTCTCGCCGCACTCTCGCGCTTGAACGAACTGCTGCACGAAAAGGGAATCATGGGAGAATTATGCATCTTCGGCGGAGCCGCGATGGTCCTTGCCTTCGATGCCCGCGAGTCCACTCGCGATGTGGATGGAATCTTTGCACCCAAACAAGACGTAATCAACTCAGCGAGACAAGTCGCCGAGGAATTCGGATTCGAGCCAGACTGGCTGAATGATGGAGTCAAAGACTTCATCTCCGATAAAGCGGAAATCACAGCCGATGGGATGCCTGTTTTTTCCAATCTCCGCATCCTTCGCCCCACAACAGAGTATCTTCTGGCCATGAAATGTCTGGCAAGTCGGGCGGCGGAGTTCGGCTCAGAGGGTGATCGAGCGGACATCATCACTCTCCTGAAGCACACAGGCATCACCGACTCAGCAGCGGTCTGTGATCTCGTCACCCGCTACTACAAAGAAAGTTTGCTGCCTCCGCGGGTGAGGTTTTATATCGAAGAATTGGTCGCCGAACTTAACCCTGAAACTAACTCATGAGCCGTAGCAATGAAACGCTTCGAGAAAGCATGGCGAATGTCGCCGCTCAATCCGATTTCAGCTATGCGATCAAAAACTTTTTGGATCGTTTCAAAGCAAATCCAAATCCGGACCTCCTTCTCGATGAGCCTGAACTACTCTCCCCCCTCATTCAAGATGGTGGCTACGCGGATGCCTTCGTGGCATCCACGGCTGCATATCTTTGTCAGGTTCATAACCTCGAAGCTCCTGATTGGGTGAATAGCAGTTGCCGGATCATGCCGATTCCATGGTTCGCCGCCAAATCTCCCAACATGAAGGCCGTTCTTCTCCAAGAAAGCCCCGCCGCCTTCCGCGTCCGCAACCTCTTCGTCTCCGCCAACGCCCTTTCCCGCGCCTGACCCCATTTTCCCACCATGTCCGAAGCTAACATCAAGCCCATCAACGTCGCCGAAGAACTCTCCAAGTCCTTCTTGGAATACTCGATGTCGGTGATTATTTCCCGCGCCCTCCCCGATGTCCGGGACGGATTGAAGCCCTCCCAGCGCCGCATCCTCTACGCGATGCGCCAACTCGGCGTCGGCCCCGGAAAGCCCCACGTCAAGTGCGCCAAGATCGTCGGTGAGACGATGGGTAACTTCCACCCGCACGGCGACATGTCGATCTACACCTCGCTCGTCAACATGGGCCAGCCGTGGTCGATGCGCGAAATGCTCATCGACGGCCAGGGTAACTTCGGTTCGGTGGAAGGCGACTCCGCCGCCTCCATGCGTTACACCGAGGCGCGACTGCATCCGCTCGGCATCGCGATGATGGACGATCTCGACAAGGACACGGTCGACATGATTCCCAACTATGACGGCTCGCAGTTGGAGCCGTCGGTCCTGCCATCCGCCTTCCCTAACTTCCTCGTCAACGGCAGCACCGGCATCGCCGTCGGCATGGCCACCAACCTCGCCTCGCACAACCTCGGCGAAGTCGTCGATGGCATCTGCGCCCAGATCGACAATCCGGAGATCACGCTGCCCGAGTTGATGCATTACATCAAGGGTCCGGACTTCCCGGTCGCCTGCGAGATCCGCGGCATCCGCGGCATCGAGGAATACTTCCGCACCGGCCGCGGCTCCATGCGCATGCGCGGGAAAATGGAGATCGAGGAAAACGCCAACGGCAAGGCGATGATCATCATCCGCGGCGTCCCTTACGGCGTGAACCGCGCGACCCTCCAGGAGCGCATCGCCGAACTGGTGAACGAGAAGATCCTCACCGGCATCTCCGGCATGCGGGATCTATCCGCCGAGGACACCTGCATCGAAATCGAACTCAAGCGAGACGCCCGTCCTGCGGTCGTCGTCGCCCAGCTCTTCAAGCTCACTTCCATGGAGACCTCGTTCTCCGTGAACATGCTGGCGATTCACAAAAACCGCCCGAAACAGCTTTCGCTCAAGGAGGCCATCGACGCCTACATCGAGCACCGCCGGGAGGTCGTCATCCGCCGGACCCGTTACTTGCTAGGAAAAGCCGAGGAACGCGCCGAGCTGCTCGAAGCCTTCCTCCTCGCCCTTGGCCACCTAGACGAGTTCATCAAAATCATCCGGAACTCGAAAAACCGCGACGAAGCCCGCGAACGCCTCGCCGCCTACAGTTTCCCGGTAGCCACCGCCGAAGGCTTGGGCATCCTGATCCGCTCGCAGGCATCCATCTCCGGCGACACCTACACCTTCAGCGAGCGCCAGGTAAACGCGATCCTCGAACTCCGACTCTATCAACTCACCGGCATGGAGCGTGACAAGGTGAAGGCGGAATACGACGCCGTGCTCGCCGACATCCTGGACCTGATGGACATCCTCGCCCGCGAGGAGCGCGTGCTCGTCATCATCAAGGACGAGCTCCGCGCCATCAAAGACAAGTTCGCAACTCCACGGAAGTGCAACATCGTCGCCGAAGTCGGCGAGGTCGCCATGGAGGACCTCATCGCCAACGACGCGATGATCGTCACCCTCTCCCACCGCGGTTACATCAAGCGCACGCTCTCCAGCGAATACCGCGTCCAAGGCCGCGGCGGCAAGGGCCTCAAGGGCATGGAAACCCGCGCCACCAAGAAGGACGAGGCGAACGATTTCATCGAGCACCTCTTCAGCGTCCAGGCGCATGACTATCTGTTATTCTTCACCAACACCGGCCGCATGTATGTCGAGCGGGTGTATGAACTCCCCGAAGGCTCGCGCACCGCGATGGGCCGCAGCATCCAGAACGTCCTCAACCTCAAGCCCGAGGAAAAGATCGCCGCGCTCCTCCGCCTCGAACGCACGGTGGACGACAATGGCAACGACATCACCTTCCGCGAGGAAGCCGGCTACGTCTTCTTCGCCACCCGCAGCGGCAAGGTGAAGAAAACCGCCGTCAACGATTTCCGCAACTACCGCAAGGACGGCATCATCGCCATCAACCTTGAGGAGGACAACGAGCTCATCGGCGTCCGCCTGACATCCGGCGGCGACGAGATCATCCTCGTCACCCACGAAGGCATGAGCCTGCGCTTCCACGAGGACGACACCCGCCCGCTCGGTCGTGGCACCGCCGGCGTCATGGGCATCCGCCCAAGCGAAGGCGACTTCGTCATCGGCCTCGCACTTGTCACCGAAGGCTCCACGCTGCTGGTCGCCTCCGAAAACGGCATTGGCAAGCGCACCACCTTCGAGGATTACCGCAAGCAATCGCGCGGCGGCAAAGGCATCATCACCATGAAGGTCACCGACAAAACCGGCCCCGTCGTCGGTGCCGTCACCGTCACCGAGGAAGACGAGCTCATGCTCATGACCTCCAGCGGCCAGAGCATCCGCATCCGCGCCGCCGAAGTCCGTGAAACGGGAAGAAACGCCCAAGGCGTGAAACTCCTAACACTCAAGGGCAACGAGAAACTCCAGGACATCTCCCGCGTCATCCCGGACGGCGATGATTCGGATTCGGCGGCCGCTGCTGGCGATGAGGACGCGCCGACCGTCGAGGAACAAGGTGATGAGACATCGGAAGAATGATGAATCGCTGGTGTTCTGTCGCCGAAATGACCGTACAGTAAAAGGACGGGATTCGATCCTCAAGCACGGCACGGAAGAACACAGCGATCACACTATCGGACGAACGCCGGAAACTGCTTGAAACCTGGTTTGCGGCACACGGCACCCCGCAACAGGCGGTCTTGTGCTGTCGCATCATTCTCCTCAAAGCCGGCGGCATGGACGATGTTCGTGTCGCGGAAAATGAAGCGCCCTGGAACAAAGGCCACGGCAAACTCGTGCGCCGCCGCCTCAAGAGCGTGGCCTCATTGCAAAGATGGTCCACAAGGCCTGCGGATACCGCGATTTGGACTATCTCGAACTCAAACTCCGCCATCGTTCCGTCATGCGTTGACGACGAAGAACCCGAAAGTGCGGCGGCTGACTCAATGTTTTCAGATTGGGGATACATGGCCTGGTGGTTCTTGTGCTGAAGAGACCCAAGTCAAGGAGTCTGACCGCTCGTGAGCAAGCCCGGAACCATCCCCCAAATGGGGGCTTAACGCCGTGCGTGCGTCCTCCCGGCCGTTTGCGTTTATCGAGAGGCCAGCGCCAAGTCAGCGCTGAAAAGCACCAATTAATAAAGGGGGAAATACGATGAAAATCCCGATGCGTATGATCAGGGGCTCAAAATTGAGATGGGCAATGTTACCGGCAGCCGGCGCGATACTCGGCGGGACGGAGCCAAGCCTCGCGGAACAATCACGAACGCCGACGGAGATTTCAGCGTCGCTGGAAATTGGAATCCGTCGAGCGTGCCCAGCGGCGTCGCCGTAATCGCTAACGATCCCGCCTTGACCGACCGCCTCACCGACGGCTTCATCATAGTCTCACGGGCGAACTCTACGTGGGCGCGAGTGAGGGAGTTTGCTTTCTGCGGGAGGCCCCTGAAAGAGCCAATGGATCGGACCGGAGGGCGGGGAAATGGGGGTTGATGATTTGGACAAACCGATCCTGCCACGGCCCGGTCATCCACCTGACCG
>JBFZFJ010000132.1:0-4785 GCA_041306405.1 Verrucomicrobiales bacterium
TCACCCTCGGCACGCCGATCAACGATGCGATCCGCCCCATGGTTGAACAGGCCATCGCGCTTGCCCAGAAGCTCGCCCCCTTGGCGGCGGAGGCAGGGAACAAAATCCGCGATGCCATGCAGTATGTGATCACCGTGTTCAAGAGCGGCCAGTTCATCAATCTCGTCGGATCATCGTTGAAACTCGGGTTTGCGATGAGCGTGAATTTCCTGTGGGCCACGCTCCGCGCCACCATTGCCGCCGCTGGGCAATACATCGTGGAAATCTTCAGGACCGCCATCACCTACTTCCAGGTCATCACCACCGCCGACTTCTGGAAGGGCATGGGCAATGCACTGATCGGGATCTTCCTCAGCGCTATCGGTTTCCTCCAGAAGGGGCTGGCCGAAGCGCTGGAAATCGCCCGCCCGCTCGCCGAGTTGTTTGGAAAGGGCGACGCCATCAACTCAGCCCAAGGAGCCTTGCGTGAATCGGCGGGTGTTCTCGATGCCGAGGCGGCAGGACGATACGGCGACGCGGGCGACCAGCTTGGGCCGCTTGCCGCCAAGGTCGGACTCAGGTTGAAGGAGGCGGGTGAAAATATCTCCGCTCGTTTTGGCGACGCGTTCTCTAACACTGCCGAGGTGATCGATACGACAGGGCTGCGGGAGAGCATGAACACCGTCCTTGGAACCATCCGGGAAGCAATCCCAAAGCCAGAGGAGGTGAAGCAGGCGGCAACCGCAGCGGCGAAGACCACAGCAGTCACCACACCCACGGCGGTCAAACAATCTTCCACGCTCGACCCAATCGTTACCTCACTTGGCAAAGTCGGCGGCGGCGGATACTCGTCCGGCATCCTCGATGCGCAGCGGGAAAACAACAAGCTGACGGGCGAAACGAATCGGATTCTGCGGGACATGAGCGAACGCATGAAACCCGGCACCGGCAAGTTCGTCCCGGCATTCGGTTGACGCCACGTCCCGGCCAAGATGCCGAAACACGTTTCCATTCAACAGGGCCAGCTCTACCCGCAACCGGATTACAGCCTCAGCGTGGATCGCGAAGGCAAGTGGACGGCCACTCAGGTCTTCCTCTGCCACCGCAACTCGATCACGCAGGTCATGCCGCGTCCAGGCACGGCCCATCCGGACATCCCGTTCATCTCCGTGGACAATGCCACGGCCCAAGTCAGCGAGGGCGACATCGCCCAGATCACGTGTAATTACGCGGGCACCGACAACGCGACAAACGACCCGGCCAAGACCACCTACTCGCTCGGACTTTCGCTCTCCGAGGAACCGCTGCTTTCCCACAAGAAGTTCAAGACCCTCGCCAAAGCAGAAATCGAGGCGTTGCAGGCCATCATCAGCGGCAAGGAAGCCGACTCCTCTGGTGGTTCCTACAAGGACAAGGTCACCAGCGATCTCGGCAAGAAGGCTCTTGAAAAAATCCAGCGCGGCCAAACCTCCTACTATTCCCCGAAAGTCACCTGGCGGCAATCCACGGTCCGAAAGGCGTCTGCCGCTTCCTCCGACGTGAACAAGATCGGCCAGATCGACCAACCGGACGGTCGCCAGCCGAGTGTCGGTGACGGGCGCACCTGGCTTCTCAATGGCGTCACCCAAACCCAGGAGGGTAGCGCCTACCGAATCGAACGGGAATGGATTTCCAGCGATCCGGGTGGCTGGGACGAGGACATCTACGAACTCTAAGAATCATGCGCCTGCCACCGAAGAAACGTCCCGGCAATCCGATCCTAGCCAGCGACTGGAACACGCTCATCGACGCGCTGGAGGCGCGGACACCACGCCCCGGCCTTGGCACAGAAATTGTATTCTCGTCGGGAGGTTTCTCGTTCCGTGTGCGTGCCACGGCGTCTTCAGGAAGCTCGTCCAAGCCGATCCCGCTTGCCATCATTGGTTCGCGGCCAGCCTACATCCAGGCCCCGGCGACGCCACCGAATCCAGATGCCGCGAGCAAGCGATATTACATCGAGTGGGGGACGCTCAACAATCTGGTGGCGGAAAACTGGGACGATTCGTTCGAGATTTCATCGACGACCTACTTCTTTGCCAAGGCCACGCTGCGAACCACGGGATCACTTCTGGTCACAAGCTGGGAGATTGTCACCGGATCGGATTATGACTCCCATGAAATGCCCGACTGGGAGGTTGGCGCGAGCAGGCCAAACAGCGCGGTCGTTCTGCTCGGCATGGTGTTCGTGAATGACGGGGTCCACACCATCTCCCAAGCAGGAGGCGGCTCACTCGTTTTGGGCGAGCATGTCACCTCGATCCAGCAAGGTTCATCAGCGGGTGAAATCCGCATCGGAAAGGAACTCACCTACAATCGCCAAACTTACTGACGCGGCCATGAACTTTACCTCCAACGACCTGATGCCAAGCCAGTCTTTGGTCCCCATCAAACGGGCTTGGTTCAGCCTGCCGCTCACGCCGTTCTTCATCCCTGCGGCCAATAGCGCCAATGCACGGACACGCGGATTTCGTGGCAATGATTTCTACCTTCAATTCAAATCAAATGGTCCGTTCGTTGCGGCGGACGACGTGGAGGTCTTCTGCGGGTTTGCAGCCTACCGGACATTCTCGTCCCTCGATCTCGACGATGATCCACCGGGATCGGGATCAAGTGGATCGAGGACCAGGTCATATCTGTTCAATACCGGTGCCAAAACCGTAACCGTCCAAACGATCGAAGTCGGCAATCCCACGATTGGCTATATGTGGCCCACCTCCCCCACCACGGCGACACAAGGTGCGACTGACAACGACCCGCCGGACCACACTAACATCACTCTATCAGGCGCAGTGGAAAAGGCTTGGCTGGCGGGAGAGTTGCAGCGGTGGATGGCCGAGCCGGACGATTTCCGCGATGCGACGGGTAACGGACTCGGCACCTATTCCTACATCGGTCAAGGGGCGACTCGAAGCGAGAGTGACGGCTATCTGGGGATTATCGGTGGCGGCGACGTGGTTGCCTTCGGTCCGTGGTTCACGGGAACGCCCTGGGGAATGGTTGGCGACGAGGCGGAAAAGTGGAACGGACAGTTTTCCTCATGGGTGAACAGTGTGCGCCGGAAGAACGCTCCAGTCATTCATTCGGAAGTTTCCACCCATGAAGGTTACGCCTATGGCGGCGGATCAAATCTAGCAGTCGGCCGTTCCGTCTATCGGGCTGGATACTCGGAGATGGCGCTTTCTGACCCAGTCGGGGACCTGTGGATGGACGGCTACGGCGTGTTTCAGGAGTCCGAGGCGCTCGATAACTTCCCCATGTCGGCAGCAGCAGGCTATGACTTTTACAATCTTCTTTCGCATACTGGCGACGGCGAGGCGAACGAGCTGACGCTGGTGAGTCGCACTGGCAGACGCTACCGGGTCACGATCCAAACAGGCCGGAACGAATATGACGAAGACGGATACCAATGGGTGACGAGCCGATCCTACGTCATGACGATCAGTGCAGCCACACTCCAGGCGACACTCACTCTGGAGGAAGACGAGAACGTATGGGAAGTTCGTGTTTTCCGCATCGAGGAAGAAACCACCATCGAAGGTCAGACCCAATGGCAGGTCGTCACGGACATAGATGCCTACGAGCAATCTCAGGAGGATTTGGGGGCCTGGTGGATTGCTTGGGACGCATGGGTCGCTGGCGGTCGAGTAGGTGATGCTCCCGTCCGACCCACCGAGAAGCCGTATCCTGCTTACCTCATCGGCCCCGACGTGGCGGGGAACTATCTGATACTGGCCGCGATGAAGCTGCGAAGTGGGGTCCGCTTCGGATTCTCACCGCTCGTCTATTCTCAAGAAACCATGAACGACCGATACCGGAAGCGGACCTTCAAGCTGCACCTCACACCGGGGACCGTGGAATCCTACGAAGGCGAATGCGGACTCGCTACCATCAGCGGTTCGGCCGATCTGGAATGGACAGAAGAATACGATGCTGAAACCGGGGAGCAGCTTCCCCGAGTCATAGGCCAGTGGCAACTGATCATCAACGGGCAGAACTGGACGCAGGAATCCTACTCCGAGTTCGACAGTGTGTATTTCTATGGATCGACCTCAAAAGTCCAGACGGCAACCATGATTCGGCGTGAAGGCACCCACACATGGGCGGGCCGCTTCATCGTGGCGTTCGATGCCCCAGACCGTCTGGGCAAGGTGCTTTCATCCGATTGGACGAAGGTTTCCATGATTGCCGCCGACGAACGGAACGAGACGGCAGCGGTCGCGCTCGATCCACCGGCATCAGGCGGAAGTCTATTCTTCGAGGGCCACCGCCTGACCTACGCGGACGAGGAGTGATTCGGTTGACACCGATCAAGGTGCGTGAAGCTCCACGTCGATCTTGAAACACTCCAGTTGATTGAAGGCCCCGGATTCCGTAATCCCGTCACTTCGCTGCGCTTCAAACGCGGTGACGCGGCTTTGCTGGAGGTCGTGTTTCTCGAAGGCGGCACAACCGCTGTTCCCATCGGCGAATCTGGGACGCTCGAAATCCAATTCGGAATCAAGCTGCGCTCACGCTACGACATCGGCTATCTCGTTTACGATGCAGCGTGGACGATGCCGGCCGTCGATGCGGAGATTCCCGCCTATCAGTGCTCGCCCAGCTTCAACACTACGGAACTGGATTCCGCATTAGGTCTCGGATCGTCCACAGGTTCGGAACTCTCCGAAATCACGCTCATGGGCGAAATCACCTGGCGCGAAGGGGAAGGTCTGCCGACCAGCACCCGCACCTTTCTGGTCGTCGTCGAAAACGATGTGAACCGAGGGA
>JBFZFJ010000133.1:0-9264 GCA_041306405.1 Verrucomicrobiales bacterium
GTCTTGGGAAGATCTCTATCAGGCGATCCGCGAGCTCGAACCGCTGCGTCCGTCCTTCGTCTCGGTCACCTACGGCGCTGGCGGCGGCACCCGCGAGCTGACCCACGACCTCGTCGTCCGCATCAAACAGACGACCACCATCCCACCCGTGCCCCATCTCACCTGCGTCGGTCATTCAGAACAAGAAGTCGCGGAGATTCTCGGGCGCTACGCCGCGGCGGGTGTCAGCAACATCCTCGCTCTCCGCGGCGATCCGCCACGCGACCAGCCCGACTACGATTGGTCGGAAAGCGGATTCCGTCACGCGGCGGATCTGGTCCGGTTCATCCGCAAATTCAACGAATCCGGCACCCATCCCGACCCGCGCGGATTCGGCATCGGCGTCGCAGGCTTTCCGGAAGGCCACCCCGCGACTCCCAACCGGATGGATGAACTCGATTTCCTGAAGGCGAAAGTCGATGAAGGGGCCGACTACATCTGCACCCAGCTTTTTTTCGACAACCATGACTTCCTGGATTTCCGTGACCGCTGCGATCTGGCAGGAATCCGCGTCCCGATCATCGCCGGCGTGATGCCGGTGACATCGCTCTCCGGCATGAAACGCATGGCCGAACTCGCCGCCGGCGCGAGATACCCCGCCAAGCTGATCCGGGCGCTGGCACGCGCGAACTCGAATGTGGAAGCCGTCGAGCGCGTGGGCATCCACTACGCCGCTGAGCAATGCGCCGGACTCCTCAACGAGGGCGTGGACGGCATCCACTTTTACACGCTCAACAAGAGCCACGCGACCCGTGAGATCTATCATAGCATCGGCCTCGCCGCCGACGCGTGATTCCTAGCGGGTCCCTTGCTGGTAGATATCCTCGGCCTGCGTCAGGGTGATTTCGTAAAGGCTGCCCTCGATGGGAACCATCATCGGGATTCTGCCGATGTTGGCATCCACCGGGAACTGCGCGGCCAGCTTCGGCGCGCGCTCGAAAGCATCCGCCGGCAGGGTGATCCGGAACAAGCCTTCGTAACGCAGCGTTCTGGACAAGCGATCCGCCTCTTGCTCTTCAAGACGGCGCATCTCGAGACTGAGCCCAAGGCGGTCAAACAAGGATGAGGCTCCTTCTCCCATGTTGCCGTCCCACGCCCGCTTGGCCGCCAGATCCGCACGACGCAGGGTGAAATCCGGACTGCTATCGACCTTCGAGGCGACCTCCTCCTTCTCAGTTTCATCGATCATGAACAAGGGCGCACTCCCGGCCCCCGCGGTTTTCTCCAAGGCCGCTTTGGTCTCTTCCGGGGTGGGCAGTCTCACCCGCAGGTTTCCTTCGAGGGAAAACAGATCTTCCGCTTTCAGCTTCAGGTCGGTGATCTCCATGCCTCCGCCGCTCGTCTTCATTTGGAACGAGCCTTCCCGGAAGTCCACCCGATAGTAGTTCCGCACGTAGTCCACCACCGAAAGCGCCTTCAGCAAATGAAGCCGCTCGCGCAAACTGATCGTATCCTGTCCATCCAGCACGACCTGGCCTTCGAAGCCGATTCCGTCCGACGAATTGGTCGATCCCGAGACTTTGAAATCTCCGGAAATCGATCCCTCGATGAAACTTCTCAAAGCCGGCGGCACCACGCTGTCCAAACCGAGCGCGCGGACTTTCGCGACGCCATCGACCAAGGGGCGCTCGCCTCCGGTCACTCTCAGCCCGGAACAATCCACCGTCCCCTGCCCCCGTCGGAACTCCGCCCGTTCAAAGGTCAAACCATCCGGATCGCAGACCACCACCAAGCTGACGATTTCAATCCTTCGCAACCAATTCTGCGAAAACGTCCCGCCCGTGAAACTCAATTTCAAGCCGCTTCCCACACGCTGGACTTTGAGAACGCTGTTCTCAATGGAACCGCGCGTCCGTTCGGAATATCCCCAGTGCAGGGTCGCATCGGTGATCTCCAGCGAGTTGATCAGCACATCCTTTGATTTCTTAAAAAGAGCTGCGGAGAGCTTTTTTGCCGACTCCGCGTCGTCCGCTCCGGCATGGAGTTCCAAATCGAGTCTCGAAAGCGAAATGATTCCCGGATCCCACTGCCCGGTCAAACCGTCGAGGAACCCCATTTTGCAACGAATGTTCCTGGCCTCCAGCGAGGTGAAGAACGTTTCATTCCCCCCTTTGCAGGCGAGACGGTTGATTTCAAGCTGGCCTTGGACCCGCGAAAAGCCCTTGAGCTCGATTTCGGAGGCGGAAAGCCCGGCCTGGAGAGACACCAGCAAGTCGTCGTTAAACCGTTTCGTCTCGGGCCGCTTGGCCAGATAGACCAACGACCCGGCGACCACCACCATCATGAAAACAAACACCCGGAAGGCCATTCGCAACAAATGGAACATCGCCCCCCCCTTGCCGCCGCGGCCCGTCATCGAATACCGAACCTGAAACCAAACCCCTTGGTTTGCCACCCACTGGCTCAGGCGTTCATTGAAATCTTGCGCTTGTTCGGCTTCCATAATTCGACTCGCCTTGCGGCGCCGGAAGTAAAACGCTCCTCCGCCGATGAGGCGAGGGAAATTTACCCTCGCCCAGACTCCGTCTATCCCCTATCACCCGCCTCCGTGGAAGCCAACGACTACAAAGTCCGCCTCGAAATCTTCGAAGGCCCTCTCGATCTCCTCCTCTACCTCATCAAAAAGGACGAGGTGGACATCCATTCCATTTCCATCGAGCGCATCACCCGCCAGTATCTCGACTACATCAACACCTTCAAGCTGCTCAACATCGACCTCGCTTCCGAGTTCATCGTGATGGCCGCCAACCTGATGTATTTGAAAAGCCGGACGCTCCTGCCACGCGTGGACCAGCCGCCGGAGGAGGACGCCGAGGAAGACGATCCGCGCTGGGAGCTCATCCGCCAGCTCATCGAGTATAAAAAATTCAAGGACGCCGCCGGTTTCCTCTGCCTCCGCGAGCTCGAGCAGGAAGGTCGCTTCGCCCATCAACCGGACACCTCCGACCTCCCGGTCGAGGAACCCGCCGCACTTGCGGAGGTCTCCATTTTCGACCTCATCCGGGCCTTCCAGAACGTCCTGAAACGCTTCGAGGAATCCCACGATTTCGGCGACATCATCGACGACCGCTTCACCGTCTCGGACAAGATCGAGCTGCTTCTCAGCCACTTTGCCCCCGGTGAGGCCCGCCGCTTTGAAGAGCTTTTCCAAATGGCCACCACCAAGGCCGAGGTCATCGTCACCTTCCTCGCCTTGCTCGAATTGATGAAACTCAACCAATTCGTCGTCCGCCAGAACGAACTGCTCGGCGACATCGTCATCGAACGGCGCGACAACCAATCCGTTGCCGCGCTCGAAGCCGCCGAAGTCGGGGCCGACTACGCTTGAATCAGCTCAAGCGGAAAACAATCCGCGCCTTGGTCAGGTCATAAGGAGACATCTCCATCTTGACCTTGTCCCCCACCACCAGGCGGATGAAGCGCTTGCGCATCTTGCCGGAAATGTGAGCCAGCACCTCGTGCCCGCTCTCCAGCTTCACCCGGAACATGGTGCCGGCGAGAACGGATGAAATTTCACCGTCCACCTCCACCGCTTTTTCTTCTTCGTCCTTGGTGGAACGCTTCGGTGGACCATAACGATTGCGATTGAGACGACGTCCCGATTTCTTTGGGCGAGGAGGCATATTGACTTGAGATAATACAAACGGCTGACTGGAAAGCCACGCCGTGCGGGCCTTGGGTAACCCATCCCATCCGGGCCATCAATCCCAAAAAACGCGCGATTCCCGCATTCTCTCTCTTTTCTCCATCACCCCACGCTTGCCAAGCCGTCGCAAGCTCTCCATTTTTCCCTCTCAGCCATCGCAAAGTGGCATTTCTAAAAAACCGCATTATTCTCAACGCCATGCCCGAGATCACCGAAAAAGAACTTCCAGCGAACCTCAAGCCACTTTGGCTCAAAGCCCTAACCGCTGTCCAGACCTCCAACATTCCTTACGGCATCACCCTCCTCCAAGCCGTTCTCAAAGACTGCCCCGGATTCCTCGACGGCCGCAAAATGCTCCGCACCTGCGAACTCCAGCTCGCCGGAAACACCAAGAAAAAAGCCGGCCTCTTCGGCATGTCGGGTGGTGGCATGGGCGTGATGAAACTCCAAGGACAGGCAAAAAAGGACCCCGAAGGCACCCTTCCCTTGATTGAAAAAGAATTGGAAAAAGATCCGCTTAGCGATCAAGCCAACGACCTCCTCTTCGACACCTGCCTCAAACTCGAACTTTACGACACCGCCGCCTTCGCCCTCGAGACGATCCGCAAGGGCAACCCCGAAAACGCCAAGCTGCTTCACAAACTCGCCGAGTTCTACATCACCCGCGAACAACCGCAACTGGCGTCGGAAGTTTACAACGACATCATCAAGCACCACCCCGCCGACGGCCCCGCGATCAAGGGCTCCAAGGACGCTTCCGCGCGGGCCTCCATGCAAAAGCAAAAGTGGGATGAAAACGCCGACATGCGTTCGCTCATGAAAAACTCCGCCGAATTCGAAGAACTCGAAAAGGCCTCCCGCACTGGCCTCACCCGCGAGCAACTCGAAGAACGTCGCGACAAAATTATCGAAAAATACAACGCGGACCCCAACCATCTCGCGACCGTTAAGGATCTCGCCGGCATCTACGAACAACTCGAAGACTGGCACAACGCCCACACCTTCTATAGCTGGGCCCACTCACTCAGCAATGGCGACGTCGCCCTCGCCACCAAGGCCTCCGCCATGAACGACCGCGCCCTTGAGACCGACATGAGAAATCTCGAAGCCGCCGCCGCCGCCGATCCGGAAAACGCGGAACTCAAGACCGCGCTCGACGCCCGCAAGGCCGACCGCATCGCCGAGCAAGTGAAAGAAGCCCAAAAGCGCGTCGATCAAAACCCGACCGATCCCCAGCTTCGCTTCGAACTCGGCACCGCGCTTTACAAGGCCGGCGAATACAGCGCCGCCATTCCCCACCTCCAACAGGCGACGCGCAACCCGCACATCCGCACCAAGGTGCTGCTCACACTGGCCCGCGCGTTCCGCGCCAAAGCGATGTTCGACCTTGCGATCAAACAACTGTCAGACGCGCTCGCCGACCTCGTCGCCATGGACAACACCAAGAAGGAAGTCCTCTACGAAAAGGGACTCATCCACTCCGAAGTGGGCGACAAACCCTCCGCGCTCGATTGCTTCAAGCAAATCTACGAAGTCGATTACGGCTACCGCGACGTCGCCCAGCGCGTGGAATCATCCTACGCCTGACCCGTCAGAAAAAAATCCGCCGCCCATCCGTTTGGAAGGTCGGCTTTTTCATGGCCGCGATCCGCCCTCATTTGAATTCATTGAAACCTTCATCAAAAGGCACCTCGCCCACGACCCAGTCCTCGGCGATGACCTTCAAAATTTCAAATTGACGGGAGTCGGCACCCTCAACCCGCCGGATTTCCAAGGTCGCGCGGGTGACGCTCTCCTCCTTCGAAAACATCCAGTTCAAGGCGGCGGCCTGGCGTGATCCGACTCTGCAATACCCAAACAGGATTTGCTCCGTGTCAGGTGAAGCCATGCGATGACAGACCCATTGCTTGTCGTCGCTAAACGCGCCGTTATAATAGTTTTCCTTGGCGACATAGACCCTCACTTGGGCGGGAGATCTGCCCTTTTCCAGGATATCGTTCCACGACGGCTTCACCATGCGGGCAAAGGCGCCGAAATCGACTTTCCATCGACCGACCGCATCAGGGGTGAGCAACGCCAATCTGGGAAGCGGCCTTTCCACGCCCTTGAAGCTCACCAGCACGCCGTCGATCGAAAGACCGTTCGCATCCATGCTGCTGAGCCAGGTATAGCGCTCGATCACGCCGTCCAAGGACTCGATCTTTGACAGGAAACCCACCACTTCTTGCGGACTCGCGACGCCAGGACGAAAAAAAGCGTCAACCCTCTCAGGCTCGCGAACCGCTAGAGCCTGCTTGACCAAGGCAATCGCCTCGTCCTCGGGCGGCGATGGAAACAGCGAGGCCACCCGCACCTCTTGTCGAAGCCCGGACGAAACCTGTCCGGCACTGCTGCCAGCCGATTTAATCTTTGGTCCCAGCCCCAGGAAAATCACAACAGCCAAGGTCACCACCGCCAATCCGCACACGATCACCGACCAGACCCGGACCAGCTTCTTGCGATATTCCCGCCCCCGTTTGCCCGGGCTGCGGCCGCCGCCCTTTTGTCCGCGCCTTTGCCTCGGCAAACCCGTGCCACGCATCCGCGCGACTCGTCCCATGCTGGGTGCATCACCCGCCGCCCGCCCCCCTTGATAGGACTGGACCGAACGTCTGACATCATTGGATTTCATATTGCAGATGGAAGTCAGGAATGGCGATCAGCGAGGAATCATCGTGATCCGGAAGCGGTCGTAGCGATCGTCCGGCCGGAACAGCCATCCCGGCTGGCGATCCAGCGCCTCGTATCCCGTCAGCATGAATTCTGATAGGAACTGGTTGCTGTTCGGATCATACGCCTGCTGACCGGTATAGTATCCGCGGAGACGGTATTCGGTGTTGTTGTCGAAGGCATAACGCTGGCCGGGCGCGCCGTCTTCGGAAAGCCGGTCGGGATTTTTCTTCTTATCCTCGCGCATGATCACCAGCTTGGCCCGGCTCCATGGCTGCCTGGGTTGGCGGACATAACCCCAGAAACGGGTCTTTTCCACGAAGTAGCGCCGGCCGTAAAAGAAGTCACCGGTCGGCTCGCTGGCGATCTTCGCATTCCTCTCCTCCACGCTTGGCCCGCCCAGATTGCCGCCTCCCATCGACGAGCTACCGCACTGGGTGAGCAGCGAACACAAAACTCCGCAAGCGATGACATGGGTTATTGAAATCGTCATGGGCAAAACTAAGAAGCCCGTTTCCTTCCCGCAAGCCCCCAAAATGAAAAATGCACGGTATGTTCCATTCCCCCCATTTCCCCACTTGGCAGGCATCCAAGATCCCCCGACAATTCCGCAATGCCACGCATCCTCATCACTCTCGGAGATCCCGCCGGCGTCGGCCCAGAAGTCATCGACCTCGCGCTGGCTTCCACTCTCCTCCCCCGCGGATTTGATATCGAAATCCTGGGCGACCGAAGCGCGGGAACACTGGGAAAACCCGACGCCCGCTCCGCCGCCGCCGCGCTCGCGGCCTTGGACGAAGCCGTCCGCCAATTGAAAAACGGCACCGCCGACGCGGTTGTCACCGGCCCGGTTTCCAAAGAGGGCCAGCAAGCGCTGGGTTTCCCCTTCCCCGGCCAAACCGAATATTTCGCCGATGCCTTCGGCGTCGGCAATTACGGCATGCTGCTCACCGGGGCCACCCTCACCGTGGGTCTCGCGACCATTCACGAGCCACTCGCCAAAGTGCCCGACTTGCTCACCGTCGCGCGCATCGCCCGGATCGGCACGCTCACCGCGGAATTTCTCAAGCGCCGCGGCATCCACCAGCCTCGGATCGCCGTCGCCGGACTCAATCCCCACGCCGGAGAAAACGGCGCGTTCGGCGATGAGGAAATTCGCATCATCCGGCCCGCGATTGACCAGCTGAACAACTCGGGAGCGGCAATCTTCACCGGCCCCGCGGTTCCCGATGCGATCTTCCGCGATGCAGCCCAAGGCCGGTTCGACGCCGTGCTCGCCATGTATCACGACCAGGGCCTCATCCCGCTCAAGCTGCTCGACTTCGACACCGCCGTGAACGTCACCCTCGGACTGCCCAAGCCGCGCACCAGCCCGGATCACGGCACCGCCTTCTCCATCGCCGGGAAAAATCTCGCCAGCCCGTCCTCCATGATCGCCGCCATCCGCCTCGCCTGCGAACTCGCTTAACCTGCCGGGCGTTTCCCCAGCCCCCGGTAAAACGCCGCGAAAATCACGAAACACAGCGCGATCATCGCCGCAAGGATCGCCCAGAATTCCATCCAGCCCTGGCCGTCCGCGGTGACACAATGGTTCCGCAACCACCCGCAAACCAAGGCGCCGGCCAGCGGTCCGAGCCCCCCGGAAACCAAACCCAGCAATCCCTGCGCCTGCCCCTTGAGCCCCGGATCCACCCGCCGGTCCAGAAACACCTGCGCCGTGATGAAGAAAAAAGTATAACACATCCCATGCAGCGCGATGCCGCCGATGTGCCAGCTAATCGATCCGCTCGCCCCAGCATACGCACTCATGCCGAAACGCAGCACGGATAGACCAAGCGCCCACAGCAACACCGCTTTCACCTTGAACCGCACCATCACCGATCCAACGAGCAACATCGCGGCGACTTCCGTCAGCTGGGCGATCGTCATCGTCGCGGTGGAATGCCGGTCTCCCAGGACTTTGAGCAGTTCCGGCGCATACATGTAGAATGCGGATAGAGGCACGGAAAACAAAGCCGTCACCACGAAGAACACCCGGTAGTCCCGCTCCTTCATCAACATGAACGCATCCAGACCCAGGCGGCTTTTCCAGGAATTCCCCCTGCCCAAAGGAGGCGTGTGAGGCAGCATGAACGCCAGCAACCCGCCTAGCAGTCGCGTCGCGGCCGAGGCGTAACCGGCCACCGGGCTGGTGTCCGCATGCAACACGTAACTGGTGATCAGGCCGCCCGCCATCCACCCCACCGTCGCCCCGAGCCTCACCAATGGAAACTGGCGTTCGCCGTGCTTGAGATTCGTCAGGGAAATCGTCGCCAGAAGTCCCCATGAAGGGGCGGAGAAAAGCGAGTAAGCTCCTAGCAGCGCGACGAACCACCATGGATTCCAACCCGCATCAAGAACCGCGAACGCTGCGAAAAGCGCTCCGGAGCTGATCAACGAGCTCCAGGCAAACAGCCGGTCCGCCGCGATCCGCTGGTCCGCCAGCGCGCCACCGATCAATGGCGACACCAGCGCGCAGAGCGGCGGCACCACGAATACGACCGCCACCCAACCGCCCAGTTCGCGGGCCTTCAGGATATTCGTTAGCGCCGGCAACCAAAACCCCGGCGTCATTCCGTGCAAAAAAAACACGACCCAGAGCCATCCGAAAACCGACGTCGGCTTGTTGCTGATTTCCGACCCGCCCTGCACACGCGGGAACTAGACGCCCGCCGCGTGAATTGCCAGCGGGATATGGCGGCCGCGACAAACCCAGGGTCCCTACATTAGGGAGAGGAGTTGTTCAAGATAGTCGGAGTCGTGGGTGGCTCGGAGTTCGCGTTTGGGCAGGCTCTTGCGTTTCTTGCCTTCGAAGGGCATGCGGTTGTGGG
>JBFZFJ010000134.1:0-7728 GCA_041306405.1 Verrucomicrobiales bacterium
GTTCTGAGCCAGGTCGCCCGGATCGGCGGCGCAGCCAGCGATGATGACAGGGCAAGCGCCGTTGACCTTGTGGAAGATCGCCTCAAGCCATTCAGGATGCTCAGGCTTCACGGCCAACTGGAAGTCGGCGATGAACTTGCCCTTGTTTCCACGGCTGTTGTCGATCGGTTTGCCAGCACAGTCCGCGCCCAAGTCGTTGGTCGCGAACTTCCAACGCCCACCGTAATCCCGAACCATGAACGGCATATTCGGGTTCACGGCCTCGGGGCGGAACGGCATCACGCGCAGGGCGCGAGGGTTGTTGATGTAGCTGATCTGGTACTGGGCCTTGTCGTAGTCTTCGTTGAAGACAGACTTGATGCCCTCGGTGGCAGCCACATTCTTGTACGGCAGCACCAGGCGGTAATTGCCCGGGGTCGCCGTAGAGACAAAGCGCAGCGGGAATTGCAGCACCTTCACCATGAAGTCGCCGACGAAGCCCATGAAGCCGTACTTGTAGAACTCCTTCGCAGCGGGAGCGAACTCGCCGAAGCGCCAGGAGTCAGTCAGCTGGCTGTTGGACTTGGACAGGTAACGGAAGGTTTCCTTGTCGGTGTGCAGCTGGAGGGAATCGTATCCGTCCTTGCCGGCCTGGATGGCGCCCAAGAAATACTGCCGAGTCACGCGACTGCGGAGGATGTCAGGGGTGAGCAATCCGAGCGAAGCGGCGGTGATCGCAGCAGCGGCGTTGTCGGTGACACGCAGGACGCTGTATCCAGTACCAACCCAGGAGAAGTTGATCGGAGGCAGGCCAGCGGCGCAGGCGAAGGCGTTACCTCCCAGCAGCGAACTGGAAAGCTCAGCGGCCTTGCGCTGGAGGTAGTACGTGGTGATCCAGTTCGTGGCCGGACGCAACACGTCGTCGATGATCTGACGGAAGTGCTCCTTGGCCTTCGTCTTCGTCATGATCTGGTCGAAGCACAGGATGTCAGAACCCCATGACTGCTTCTCCAGCGAGTATTCGTTGCGGCTCCAGCCCCAACCGATCTTGTTTTCGGTAGGGTCGCACGGCTGACCGGTACAGGACGCACCGGTCGGATTCTCCCAGGCGCCAGTCACGTTCGGGAACACGCTGTTGAAGCGGTCGAAACGATGGGTGGTGCCGGAATACGCGTCGAACGATCCGGTGTTGTAGTATCCGATCATCCCGTCAAACGGGCGGATATCCTTGAGGACTTCCTTGTCGTACACAGGTTCCTGCGAGACAAGGAAGGAAGCAAACTGCTTACAGCTGATTACATTTCCACTGGCCATATTGGCTCTCCTGCCTCGGGGTTTACTTCACCTACCCCTCCGAGACAACGAGGCAGATTGCAGGTCTGTTAAGACCATCAATCCAACCTCGGTGGCGAGTCCGAGCCGTGGAACCGGCGAACGCCCTTCGGCGCTCTTGGCCAACTGGAATAACGCGCCCAGTTCGCGCCCGGTTGACGAAACCAGGCTATGCGTCGTGCGGGAATCGTGCTAGCGGCTCTTCCGAGTGTCAACGCGTTTCTTGGAGGACTCGATCGCACGATCATGCTCGCACCGCAGGACATGGTCCTCGATCGCAATGATCAGCACCGCAGTTTTCGTCCGGCGGGCTCGAATCGCCTCATCTTCCAGCATCTGGGCCACCTCAATCGGCAACCGGTAGCTCACTCGAATCGTGTTACTCATGCCGGCGAGTGTGCAGCTTGTGCTTGACACGTCAAGCCGCAGAACGCAGCCTGCGGCTCACGATGGAACTGCGCCCCTACCAAAACCAGCTTGCTCAGGATATCCGCTCTGCGTTCGGGTCTGGCGCCAAGCGGCCGCTGGCAGTGAGCCCCACTGGATCCGGCAAGACAGTCCTCTTCAGTTACATCACCTCGCAGGTCCTGCAACGCGGATCCCGGGTGATTATCGTGGCGCATCGGAAGGAAATCCTTGAGCAGATCGGCGCCACGCTGAAGCGCGTCAACGTGCCGCACGGATTCATCCAGTCCGGAAAATTCATGGCTCAACAATCTGCCATGGTCGCCTCGATCCAGACGCTGGCTCGCCGGTTCGACAAAGTCCCCGAACCCGACCTGGTCATCATCGACGAATGCTTCGTTCGAGGAACGCTCATCGGAGATACACCGATCGAAAACATTCGCCCTGGAATGCGTGTTGTCGGATGGGATGGATGCCGATTCACAGAAGAAACGGTGGTCAGGTTGTTCCGCAATCGCGCGAGCAGGTTGGTCACCATTCGGTTTTCATGCGGTCGCGTGGTCACCTGCACGTTGAATCATCCATTCGCGGCGCCCGATGGCCGATGGATCAGAGCGTCGGAGTTGACGAAAGGTATGGTGGTTGTCACCATTCCGCACAATGAGTACCTGTGTGATATGCGGCGTGGTGTTTCCAAGCGAAAAAGTTCGAAAACTCTGTGGGAATCCGAAGTGCAAATCCGAACTCAGTCGCATGACGATCCGAAACAGCTTCAAAAAACATGGAGGCGAGATCACTCAATTCAGGAAATCCAACGGAATGAGCCGGCCGGAAGTTCGCGAAAAGGTGTCGGCGAAACTCAGGGCAATGAAACGGAAGCCTCAGGTTCGTGGTGGAAACGGATCCGCGCCCACATTAGCTCAGCAGTTGATCGCGTGCGCGCTCGGGTGGAAAATGGAAGTTCCAATCTCGACTCAGATGCCACGCGGCTCAGGTTATCCAACGGCCTACAAGATCGACGTAGGAAACACGGAGTTGAAAATCGCGATCGAGGTGGACGGATTTTCTCACAACGCGCTCAAACGAAGGGCTCAAGACATCAAGAAAGCAGCATTTCTGGAGTCACGTGGGTGGAGAGTGTTGAGATTCACGAACTCGGAGGTCAGGGTAGATTTGACGAGGTGTGTCCAGACGGTCTTGTCTACAATTTCGAGACCACCGGAACCCACACCTACACGGCCAACGGAATAGTGGTGCACAACTGCCATCACGCGGTCTCGAAGTCCTACATCGAGATGTTCGCGACCTGGCCGAAAGCCAAGTTCATCGGCGTCACGGCGACCCCAGAGCGTCTCGACGGCAAAGGTCTCGGTGCCGTGTTCGATCGCATGGTCATGGGGCCTACCGTGGGCTGGCTCATCGACAACGGATTCCTTGCCCGGCCGGTCTACTACGCTCCCCGGGAGACTGTGGATCTCTCAGGCGTCTCGAAGCTCGCCGGCGATTACAATCTCGGTGAGGCGGCCGAGGTAATCGACACCCCAAAAATAACCGGCGACGCGGTAACGCACTACCGGCGCTTTTGCCCAAACCAGCGGGCGGTGGCCTTCTGCATCTCCGTCGCTCACTCGCAGCACGTTGCGGCACAGTTTGAAGCCGCTGGCGTCCCGGCAGCGTCGATCGACGGTCAGCTGGATCAGGAAACCCGCAAGAAGCGCGTGGAAGACCTGACAGCCGGCCGGATCCTGGTTCTGACCAGCTGCGAGTTGATCTCCGAAGGGTTCGATCTCCCCACGGTCAACGCGGCTATTCTTCTTCGGCCCACTCATTCGTTGTCCATGCACTTGCAGCAGCTGGGTCGTGCTCTCAGACCCTACCCCGGCAAGACTCACGCTGTCATCCTCGACCACGTAGGAAACTGCCTGCGTCACGGCTTGGCCGAGCAGGACCGCGACTGGGACCTCGAAGGGCGCGAGAAGCGCAAGGCCAAATCCAAGCCGGTCGAAACCAAGCAGTGTTCGAAGTGCTTCGCAATCTTTGCCGGCACCGCCTGCCCGCAGTGCGGATCCGAACGTGAGATCGCTCCTCGTGAGATCGACGAGGTCGATGGCGAGCTTCAGCGCCTGTCCATCGAGGACATCGCCAAGAAGCGCGACGAACGCCGCGAGGAAGGAATGTGTCGGACTCTGGAAGATTTCCGTGCCCTTGCCGCACGGCGTGGCTACAAACCGGGATGGGCTTTCTTCCGCTGGAAAGCTCGCTCCCGCAAGACCAGTCTACTTACCTCCATCCTGTGACCGAATCCGAACTCCAAGCTCTCATCCTCCGCGCCGCTGGTTCCAAACCCCACGTCCGTGTGTTCCGCAACCAGGTCGGCGAGGGATATGTCGGCAAGGCCCTGCGCGATCCCGAAGGCGTCTTCCTGATGGACGCCCGTCATGTCCGTATGGGCCTGTTTCCCGGGTCCGGCGACCTCATCGGCTGGCGCACCCTGACCGTTACACCCGACATGGTCGGCAAACCGATCGCCCAATTCATCTCCATCGAAGTCAAAACCCCCACCGGCAAGGTCCGGCCAGACCAGATCAACTGGCTCGACCAGATCAACGCCGCCGGCGGACTCGCCATCATCGCCCGCTCAATCTCCGACACCGACAACCTGTGAACGATACCCCATTACCATCACCAGCAATCCTCACCCAGATGGCCACTCAGACCGCCCCTAAACACCTCTCTCCCGAGGCCACCTACCGCTTCTACGAGCGCCTCGGCATGATCTGCGGCAGCAACCCGCCCACACCTGAACAACTCCAGACGGCCCTCCTTGAGGCCAACGAATACGACCTGAACTCCGAGGACTGACACCTCCTCACAACCACCTACAAGCACCCATGGAACTCCACGAACTCGCGGACGCACTCGCTGTCCGCGTTGAAGAACTCTGCACGCAACTCCTCCCCGCTGGCCGCCGCATCGGCACCCAGTGGATCGTCGGCAACGTCTTCGGCGACGCCGGCGACTCCCTGTACGTCGAACTTCAAGGCCCCAAGCAGGGCCTCTGGTACGACCACGCAGCTGGCGAGGGTGGCGATCTCCTGGCCCTCGTCGCCCAGAACCAGACACTCCCCATCGGCAGGGCAGCCGCCTGGGCTCGCCAATTCCTCGGCATCCGCGACGATTACCAGCCCACCCAGCGCTCGTTCGATCCCCTCAAGCACGGCCACCGCACCGACGCCTCCCAGCCGTACCGCTACGGCACCGCCGCCTGGCCCTACCACAACCCGGACGGAACTATCCATGCCTACGTCGTCCGGTTCGACCTCCCGGACGGTTCCAAGGACGTGCGCCCCCTCCGGCTCCTCCCGCCCGAAAACCAACTCCCCGACCCGCTCAACCCCCGTCACTGGCGCTGGAAGGGTTGGCCCAACCCCGACCCGGTCCCTCTCTTCAACCTCCACGTCCTGACCCGCCGCCCGAACGACCCCGTCCTCATCGTAGAGGGCGAGAAAACCGCTGTCGCCGCTTCCAAGCTCTTCTCCTCCCACGTCGTCATCACCTGGCAGGGCGGCTCCAAGCGTGTCGGCCGTGCGGTCCTCGATCCCCTGCTGACACGCGCCACCCCGATCATCCTATGGCCCGACCACGACAAACCAGGCCGCGACGCCATGGTCTACCTGAAAGCCCGCCTGCCAGCCGCCCGCGTCGTCACCCTCCCGTCCTCCCTCCCCGACGGCTGGGACCTCGCCGACTCCATCCCTGCTGACGTCTCCATCCAGGGCCTCCTCGACGCTGCTGGCGATCTCCCACGGCCGGTTCCCGCTCAACCGGCGCCCGCATCTCAAAACCCGCTCGACGACCTCCATTACGATCCGAACTCCGGCCAGTGGTGGACCCGCAACGCCTGGGGCGATTACGCCCAGATCAACGGTGAGCGTGTCCGTACCCTCTTCACCGAGTCCGGCGTCTCCCCCACCAAGGACCAGACCAGCGCCTCCGACGTGGACCGCGAACTCCTCCGCCGCACCCGGGACACCCGGATCCGCTATGCCGGCTCCGTCGCTGGTCACCGCGCCGGTCTCTACGGCAACATCCTGGTCACCGAATCCGTCGCCCCCCTTCCCGCTGTCCCCGGCGACTCCGCCCGCATCCAGACCTACCTCCACAACCTCCTCGACCAGAACGACGACCAATACTGGCGCCTCATCTTCTGGCTGGCACTCCGCCGCCGCGCCGTACTCACCAACACCTGGAGAGCTTCGCAGGCCCTCGCCCTCGTCGGCCCAGCCGCGTGCGGCAAGTCCTTCGTGCAGGCTGCCGTCATCACCCGGCTCCTCGGCGGCCGCATCGCCAAGCCCTACCGTTACATGTCCGGCGCCACCGAGTTCAACGGCGACCTCTTCGCCTCCGAACACCTCTGCATCTCCGATGAGGCACCCGGCCGCGATATCCACTCCCGGCGCTCCCTGGGCTCGCACATCAAATCCATGCTGTTCGACATCGACCAGTCCTGCCACCCCAAGAACCGCCAAGCCGTCACCCTGCGCCCCATCTGGGCCATGTCCATCTCCCTCAACGACGAGCCCGAGAACCTCCAGGTCCTCCCCCCGCTCGACCCGTCCCTGATGGACAAGCTCATCATCCTGCGCTGCGTCCGCCATCAACTTCCCTGGCCCGGCCCCGAAATCGAGGTCCTCCGCAACATCATCGACACCGAACTCTCCGCCTTCGCCCACTACCTCGACGGCCTTACCGTCCCCGAACACCTCGTCGAACCCCGCTGCGGCCTGAAATCCTACCAGCACCCGGCCATCCTCGAAGAACTCATGCAGCTGTCGCCCGAGCACCAACTCATTGGCCTCATCGACACCGTGATCTTCGAGAACGAATTCCTCACCTGGCGAGGCACCGCCGCCGACCTCGAAACCATCCTCCGCGACTCCAAGTATTCCCGCGAGGCCGACCGCCTCTTCCGCTTCAACACCGCCTGTGGCGTCTACTTAGCGCGACTGCATGAACTGGATCCTCATCGAATCCGGAAGACCAAGACCAACGGGAAGGTCCGCTGGGAAATCAGTCCGCCACCAAGCCCGCGTTCCATGCTTGACTAAATCCATAAATCCATAACACTCCAACAGCTATGAAACAATCTCTTGAAGACAAGGCATTCTCAGATGCCATACTTGAACGGTACACGACCAAAACCCAGGCGGAGTACAACCACGCCAAGAGCACCCTGGTCTACATGGCCATCGGCGAGCGGATGCTCCTTCCTAACGACACCTGGGGCCACCAGGAACTCGTCAAACGCGCCCAGCGCATCGGAGGGTACATCCTCGAAGGTCGATACCTCGTCCGAGTTGCCAAGCTGGAATCCGCACAGCAACCCATCGTCTTCGGCACCGACGGATACCGTAAGGGATTCAGCTGGATCAAAAACCTCCCAGAAGAAGGATGGCAAGGCACGACTCAGGAACTCCATCTTGCAGTGAAGGATGTCGAGTCTGTCGTATCCTTTGGACGCCGACTCAAGCTCTTCAACGACCACGTCGATTGCTTCGAGCGCATCCTTCGGTTTAGGACACGCCCCTGGAAATTGAAGTACCTTCCAGACGAATATGACCTCTGGGACGTGTTTACAGTGTCCCCGAACTCGTAACAGGGTGAGGCTCTCTGAAAAAGAGGGCCTTTTTTTTGACCCTCACCCTGCGTTTCAAACGCCTGAGAATCAATGGGTTTCGGCATGTTTTTAAGACAGGGTGAGGGGGGTAGGGTCGTTTTGAAATCTTGGCGGCTGGTACGTAGCTTGAGTTCGACTGCTGGAATCTGTAAATCTGTGATACTTTTTAATAGAACCATCAAGGTACACTTTACCCTACACTTTCCCTACCAGTAGAACAGAAAAGCCTAAGGATCAGGGCAAAAACGCAGGGTGAGGATCTGGAGATACCCCTATGGTATCCCTATGGTAGCCCCTTCTAATAAAGCGTTCTATGTCGGTTTGGAAAATGGCCT
>JBFZFJ010000135.1:0-4337 GCA_041306405.1 Verrucomicrobiales bacterium
CATTGCCGGGACGCGGTAGCGGGATGTGGCCATGCGCGAGTTGTGCCCGAAGGCGCAGAACATGTGCAGTAATTTGGCTCAATCAGCTGAAAACCAGATTTTTGCCGATTTTTTAAAATCCGCCGTGCCCCTGACCCTTCGGTCCCCAAATAAGCTTTTTCCGCAGCCTTCATTCCAAAAGCATATTCATTGGCATCCTAACCGGCACGAGCGCCGCCGACCTCAAGCAGCCCAAGGCAAAGACCATGCTTAAACAAGTGCATGCCGCGATCAGCGGCTGGAACACTCACGCCGCGGCCGCCGGCGCTTCCGTCGGACTGGACCGGCGAAATCCGAAACCATCTCCGGCTGGACCTTCGACCTTTAAAGACAGCCCCGGTGGACTGGAGCGGCCTCTTTCAAACGAAACGCAAGAGACAAAATTTCCACAATGGCATAATTATTGCTTCGTTTTCTGATTCGGGCTTCATAACGTCCGGCCGGCAACCACCTTGCCGGCCATGTCGAACGCCTCGCTTCATCAATCGCTTTCCCAGCAGCAGACGCTTGCGCCGCAGATGCGCAAGAGCCTGGAAATCCTCCAGGCGGGGACTTTGGAGCTGTCCCAGCTCGTCCGGCAGGCGCTTGAGACCAACCCGGTGCTGGAGGATCTGACCGAGACGATTTCCCTCGACGACGAAGGACCCGATCCCGAAGAGGCGGACTCGCTGGATTACATGAACCAGACCGACGACGACTGGCGCGACCGCACCATCCTCGAAGGGAAATCCTCGCCGTGGACCCACGAGGACGAGGAGCGCCGCCAGCGGATGTATGACTCGATCGTCGCGCCGGAGACGCTGCCGCAGCACCTCCAACACCAACTCGACCTCTCGATGGTCGATCCGGAAATCCGGGAGGCGGCGCAGGCGATTTTGGGAAATCTCGACGACCGTGGATTTCACGATCTACCGGTCAAGACGCTTGGAATCCGCATGGGGCTCAAGCCCAAGCACCTTGATGAGGCGCTCAAGCTGGTCCAGTCCTTTGATCCGGCCGGCATCGGCGCGTCCGGGATTCCCGAGTCGCTTTTGCTGCAATTGGAGCGCTCGACCGGCAAGGAAACCATCGAACACAAGATCGTCCGCGATCATTTGGAAGACCTCGCCCGCAAGCGCCATCCGCAGATCGCCCGCGCGCTCGGCACCAACGTCGAGCGCATCGCGGAAGCCGCATCGCGGATCGGCCGCCTCACGCCGAATCCCGGCGGAGAATTCGACCCCACCGGAAATCCCTACATTCTGCCGGACGTCATCATCGAGCGCGACGCCAACCGGAACTGGTATGCCCGCCTCACCGGCGAGCACCTGCCGAACCTGCGGATCAACGATTTCTACAAGGACATGATCGGCAAAAACGGCACGGACGCGAAAGCCCGCCAGTTCCTCCGCGACCAGATCCGCGACGGCCGCAGCCTCATCCACGCCATCTCGCTGCGCCAGGAAACGATCCTTGCCATCGCCCACAAGCTCATCGAGCACCAACCGCTTTTCCTAACGAAAGGCCACCGCCACCTGCGCCCGCTGACGATGAACGACATCGCCGACGAGCTCAGCCTGCACGCCACCACCATCTCGCGGGCCGTCGCCGGGAAATACGTCCTGACCCCTCACGGGCTGATGGAAATGCGCGCGTTCTTCGCCACCGGCTACCAAACCAGCGACGGCGCGGAGGTTTCCAACGCCGGGGTGCGCGAGGCGATCCAACAGCTGGTAGCCGCGGAAAACCCTGAAAAACCCCTCTCCGACGAGGTTCTGATGAAGGCTCTCGACAAGCAAGGCATCAAGGTCGCCCGCCGCACCGTCGCGAAATATCGCGAGCAACTGAACATCCTTCCCTCCCATTTGAGAAAGACGTTCTAGCAAACTCACGCCGGTTTGCGGAACCGGTAGTGGGAGACGATCCACTCGTCGCCGTTGCGGTAGCCCCACAGCTCGGCGCAGGCCATGAAGAAGACCCTCCAATAGACCCACCAGCGGGTTTGCTGGTCCTCTCCGTAGGTTTCCGCGATCAGCGGCAAGAGCTCGTCGCGTCCGGCGTCCATCCGGGAAAGCCAAGCCTCGGAGGTTTTCTGATAGTGACTGCCGCGGACCTGCCAGTGGCCCTCGATCCCGAGATCGTTTTGGAAATACAGCAGCAAGTCATCCGACGGCATCTGGCCGCCGGTGAAGAAGTATTTCGCCATCCAGTCGTCCTCGCTCTCCGCCTCGTAGTGATAGGCATACTCGCGGTGGGTGAAAATATGCACGAACAAGGCCCCGCCCGGCTTCAACCAGCGGGAGATCCGCTGCATGAGCAGCTCGTAGTTTTTCATGTGCTCGAACATTTCCACCGAGACGACACGGTCGAACTCCGACTCCCCTTCCCCTCCGTAGTGGATCATGTTCACGGTCCGCACCTCGACGTTGGTCAGGCCGCGCGCCGCGAGCTGGGCATCGATGTGGATCTTCTGCGTCCGCGAGTTGGAAACCGCCGTGATCCGCGCGTTCGGATAGTGCGCCGCCATCCACAGCGTGAGCGATCCCCAGCCGCAGCCGAGTTCGAGAATCCGCTGGCCGTCCTTCAGTCCCGCCCGCTCGCAGGTGATCCCGAGCATCCGCGCCTCGGACTCGTCGATGCCGGTCACCCCGTCGTCCCAGTAGCCGGAGCTATACTTCATGTGCCTGCCCAGCACCCGCTCGAAGAAGCGGGTCGGCAGTTCGTAATGCTGCTCGTTGGCCTCGTCCGTCGCGATGGCGACCGGGCTGGTCCGCAGTTCATCGACGTGGCGCATGAGCTTTGCCTGCCGCTGCTCGCAGTCGAGCTTTTCAAAGGGGGCGAGAGTCCCCGCCAGACGGTGGCGGATTCCGATGCGAATCAAGGCGTCGGGAATGACGCCCTTGGCGAGTAGGTCGTTGGTATGAATCATGGTTGTTGTGCTGGAAAATCACTGCAATTTTTTCGGCGGCCATGGGATGAACGCGCTCGTCGTTTCCTGATAGCGGCGGTAGGCGTCGCCCTTGCGCCGCACGGCCGCGGCTTCCGTCGGCGGAATCCCCGTGACGCGCAGCAGCAGGAAAACGATGACCGCCGGGGCGTGGATGGTCGCCCAGCCCCATTCAGAGCCGCAGGCGTAAAGATAGAATCCGATCCAGATGACCGCCTCGAAAAAATAGTTGGGATGCCTGGAGTAGCGCCACAGTCCCTCCTGGCACACCGCCTTCGAATCCGGCTTCCCGGCCTTGAACCGCGACATCTGCGAGTCCGCCAGTCCCTCCCCGGAAATCCCGATCAGCGTGACGACCAGTCCGGCGGTTTCCCAAACGCTCCACGCCCCGTCCGGATCAACCGCGACCAAAAGGAACGGCAAGGCCAGCAGGATCACCGAAACGGCCTGCGCCTGGAAAAACCAGAAGAACGCCGGAGCCACCCTTCCGGCCCACACCTCGCGGAGCTTCACATAGCGGGCGTCCTCCTCGGGATGCGCCCTTCGAATCCGCCGCTGCAAGTGCCAGCCGAGCCGCAAACTCCACAACGCGAGCAGCCCGCCCGCGATCCAATGCTTTGCGCCTCCACCGCCGGCCACCAACCAGAAGCAGCCGGTTAGGCCGATCCCGAACGCCCACACCGCGTCCACCAGCGAGTAGTTGTCCCACTTCCGCGCCAAGGCCCAGGCGAGGGCGAATACCAGCGCCATCATTCCCGTCCCCATCACTAACGCGGTCCAAGCATTCATGCGGCGGCCTCCCTGCGCTTCTGGATCGCGACCGTGAGTTGTTTCAAAACCGGCGTCACCGCGAGCTTCACGAGCACCGCCGCGACCGGCGCGAACAGCAGCCAGGCACTGACTCCATGCCAGGCGGAAATCCCGAAATCCCGAGCAAATTGAAGCGGGTCGGCATTGAACTTCCCGAGCAATTGCGGGATTGAAAACGACATCCGCGGCGCTCCATGCAAGCGCTCTCCCAGGCGGATGAAAACCAGGATCAACACCAGGTGCAGAGGATAGACCAGGTTGCTGAAAACATGCAGCACCGGCTGGTTGAGCCGCAACATCCAACCCGCCACAAGACACACGAGCGTCGTCGTCCCCATGACCGGGAAGACCCCGAGAACCACCCCCAGCGAAATCGCCCATGCGACGCGCCCGGGGGAAATCCCCACCATCAACTGGGCCACCACCGGAGCCACCAGCCTGCGCCTCCACCAGCCTTTCCCCGGATCGATGACAGCCTCCGCCATTATCCCCTGCCCTCCTCGAACCGGTGATGAAGATTTGAATTGTTAGGCCGGGTGTAGACCGCCTGCACCACGGAAAT
>JBFZFJ010000136.1:0-7374 GCA_041306405.1 Verrucomicrobiales bacterium
TCTGGTCCTGCGGGATTTCGCACTGGAGGATGGACTTGCCGATGCGGATGCCGTGCGGGTCCTTCTTGGTGACGATCTCCGGGACGTGATAGGCCTTGTCGGTGGCGTAAACCTTGTAGGACTTGCCTTCCTCGGTTTTCGCCTCGCCGATGAAATGTTCCTCGGTGAGCTCGGGCGGGCCGTCGCGGTCGTCGTTTTCGAAGACGAAGTTGATCTTGAATTTCGGGTCTAACTCAAGCGCGGCGTCGAAGGGTTTGTTGAACTTCGAGCGGAAGCCGGTGAGCGGGCCGACGTGTTTGGTGGTGAAGAGCTGGATGGCTTCCTCCTCGGTGAGCAGGCGGCCGGCGATGTGTTTCTTGGCCTTGAATTTGCACTCGGGCTCGCGGCATTCGTAGGTGGCCTCGGTTTGTTTGAGGCTCGGTGCACCGCACATCGGGCAGGCGACTTTGAGGTCGGGGAAAACCTCGCTTTTCGCGAGATCGGCGGCTTTGCGGGCCTTGGTGCAGATCTCGTCGGTGTAGGCGATGATCTCCTTCATGAAATCGTTGCGCTTGAGATGGCCTTGCTCCATCTGGCGGAGTTTGAACTCCCAGTCGCCGGTGAGTTTCGGTGAGTAGAGGCCCTCGATGTCCATTTCGCGAACGAGGTCGATGAGGCGCATGCCGCTGCCGGAGACGAAAAGCTCGCGACCTTCACGGGCGAGGTATTTCTGGGAGATCAGGCCTTCGATGGTGGCCGCGCGGGTGGCGGGCGTGCCGAGGCCGCGCTCGGCCATGGCTTCGCGAAGCGCTTCGTCGTCGATGAGTTTGCCGGCGCCTTCCATCGCGGAGAGGAGAGTGGACTCGGTCATCCGGGCGGGCGGCTTGGTTTCCTCGGCGAGCACTTCGACGGGGTCGGCGTGGGCGGGCTCGCCGGCGCTGACGGGGCAGAGCTCGTCTTTGCCGGCGGCGACACCGGGGCGGCGGCCATAAACTTCGAGCCAGCCGGGTTTCACCAGGATGCGGCCTTCGGTTTTGAAACAATCCTGCTCGATGCGGGTGAGGCGGGTCGTCTGCTCGAACTCGGCGGACGGATAGAAGACGGCGATGAAGCGCTTGACGATCATGTCGTAAAGCTTCTGCTCGGCCTCGCTGAGTTTGGCGAATTTGCCGGTCGGGATGATGGCAAAGTGATCCGAGACCTTCTTGCTGTCGAAGACGCGGCGCGATTTGTGCAGGCGCGGGCCTTTTTCGTCGCTGCCGGAGAGCACGGCTTTGGCGTATTTCGCGACGTCGAGGTCGCTGTTGCCGACGTCCGCCATCGTCTCGCGGACATTCCCGGTGTAATCTTCTGGCAGGTACCGCGAATCGGTCCGCGGGTAGGTGATCATCTTGTGCTTTTCGTAAAGCGCCTGGGCGATCTGGAGCGTGCCCTTGGCGGAAAACGGCGCTTCGCGTTGCAGCGTGGTGAGGTCGTAAAGCTGCGGGGCGATCTGGGTGTTCGCCTTTTTCTCCTCGGTGACCTTGCCGGTCTTGCCTTGGCAACGGGCTTGAATCGCCTCGGCGGTCAGCTTGTCCCAGATCCGCTCGGGCTTGGAGAGCGGGGCGTTTTCGTCCTTTTTCCAAGCTTCATCGATCCATTTACCTAAATACTCGCCGGCCTGCACGCCGAAGGTGGCGTGGACTTCGAAATACGGTGTCGGCCTGAACGCCTGGATCTCGGCCTCGCGCTGGGCGAGGATGGCGAGTGTCGGCGTCTGGACCCGACCGGCGGCGGTGATATTGAAGCCGCCGTGGCGGGAATTGAAACAGGTGAGCGCGCGGGTGGCGTTGAGGCCGACGAGCCAATCCGACTCCGAGCGGCACTTCGCGGCATCGGCGAGCGGCTTCATCGACTCGCCGGGGCGGAGGTTTTTCCAGGCTTCGAGGATCGAGTCGTTGGTCATCGACTGCATCCACAGCCGCTTGACCGGCTTGTCGATGCCGCCGATTTCCATGATGTAGCGGAAGATCAGCTCACCTTCGCGGCCGGCGTCGCAGGCGTTGACAATGAGGTCGATGTCCTTGCGCTTGGCGAGTTTGAGCACCTGCTTGAGGCGGGCCTCGGAGTCCGGGATCGGGTCGAGGTCGAACTTGTCCGGGATGGCGGGAAGGACGCTGAAATTCCACGGCAGCTTCTTGCCGTTGGGGCCCATCGGCATGCGCAGCTCGACGAGGTGGCCGACGGCGGAGGTGATGACGGCTTTTTCGTTTTCGAAAAACACGTCGCGGCCGGAGCCGGACTTTTCAAACTTGCCGAGCTCCTTGGCGAGCACGCGGCTGAGGTCGGTCATGACGCTCGGTTTTTCGGCAATGATCAGTATTTTTCCCATGGTGAAATCCGGCCGTTTAGCGGCGCTGGATTCAGGGACTAGGCTTGTGAGGCTGGATTTGGCAAGCTGATTGGTGAAATTTCCGAAAGACCCTGCCGCCGGATTCCGTTATTAGGCCCCAATTCATGACCCGGAAAATCTGTGCTCTCATCAGCCTCTTCGCGGGCTTGATCCTTTCGCTCCATGCGCAAACCGCCTCGCCCCGGGTCGCGATTCTGGGCGACAGCATCACCTTTGACGGGCGTTGGGCGACGCGGGTCGAGTCCGCGCTGCGGGCCACTCCGGAGTTCGCCGCTGCGGAAATCGTCAACTTCGGCCTCGGCAGCGAAACGGTCTCCGGCTTGTCCGAACCGGGTCACGCCGGCGGGAAATTTCCCCGTCCTTGTCTCCACGAGCGTTTGGGGCGGATTCTCGACGCCTTCAAGCCGACGCTGGTCCTCGCCTGCTACGGCATGAACGACGGCATCTACCTCCCGCTCGAAGACTCCCGCTTCAAGGCCTATCAGGACGGCATCGGGAAATTGAAGGACGAAGTCGAGAAACGGGGCGGAAAGATCATTTTCATCACCCCGCCCCTCCACAATGCCGACAAGCCTTCTGACGATCCCAATCGTTACGACGCCGTGCTCGACAGCTATGGAAACTGGCTCATCTCCCGCCGTGCCGACGGCTGGCAGGTCATCGACATCCGCCCGGACCTCAAGCAAGCGGTCGCCGAGGCGAAACGCCAGAACCCCGGATTCATCTACGCCAAGGACAACGTCCATCCCGGAGACGAAGGCCATGGTTTCATCGCCAAATCGATCTGCAACCAGCTTTGGCCGATCCTGAAGCTGCCCAGCCCGCCCGAAATCGCGCAAGGTGATGCGCTTGGGATACTAGTCCGTCGGAACGGGCTGCTCAATCTCGCCTGGCTCACCAAGACCCGCCACATCCGGCCCGGGGTTCCTGCGGGGCTGCCCATGGATGAAGCCGAAGCCCAAGCGAAAAAGCTGATGGCAGACTATCAAAACGCCACCGCCCGCAAAGTTTCCGACTGGAAGGGCTTTGAGCGCAGCGACTTCACCGTCGCCGGTCGCGCGGCCTTGCTCGTCCGCCCGAAAACCCCGGCCCCGGGCAATCCGTGGATCTGGCGCACCGAGTTCTTCGGCCACGAGCCGCAGGGAGACATCGCCTTGCTCGGAAAAGGATTCCACGTCGCCTACATCGATGTGCAAAACCTCTACGGCGCGCCCGTCGCCATCGAGGCGATGAACAGTTTCCACGATCATCTCACGGCATCCTTCGGGCTCTCGCAAAAAGTCGTGCTCGAAGGCTTCAGCCGCGGCGGCCTGTTTGCCTTCAATTGGGCGGCGCACCGGCCGGCGGACGTCGCGGGCCTTTATGTCGATGCCCCGGTCTGTGATTTCAAAAGCTGGCCCGGCGGCAAGGGCAAAGGCAAAGGCTCGCCTGCGGATTGGCAGAATTTGCTCAAAGCTTACGGCCTAACGGAGGAGCAGGGAATTGGCTACGACAAAAACCCCGTGGACACCCTCGCCCCGCTCGCCAAGGCCGGAATTCCGATCCTCGCCGTGGTCGGAGACGCCGACAGCACCGTTCCCGTTAGCGAAAACATCGATGTCGTCGAGAAACGCTATCAAGCGCTCGGCGGGAAAATCCAGGTCATCCGCAAACCCGGCTGCGATCACCACCCGCACAGCCTGCCGGATCCCGCGCCGATCGTGGATTTCGTGCTCGGGTGTTACCCGTGACCGTTCAACGCCTCGCGTAACGAAACCCCGGAAACGCCCGCACCAGCCGCCGCATCTCCAGTTTCATCAAGTTCGCCGTGACCACGTGCGCGGGCAGGCCGCTGCGCTCGATAATGAGGTCCACCGGCGATTCGTCAGTGGTCACTGCCGCGAAAACGGCGGCTTCCTCTTCAGGCAGTTCGGGGATTTCCGAAGCCGGCTCGGCGGTGCTGGCTTTGCGGGCGAAGGGGAGTTCCCCGAGATCGTCGAGAATGTGCGAGGCATCGGCGACGAGCGTGGCGCCGTCGCGGATGAGCTGGTTGCAACCGGCGGACGTCGGCTTGTCGATCGGGCCCGGAACCGCGAAGATCGGCTTGCCGTATTCGGATGCTAGGTTGGCGGTAATTAAAGAACCCGACCACGCCGGGCATTCGACGACGAGCACGGCCCGCGCCCACGCCGCGACGATGCGGTTACGCATCGGGAAAGTCTGCGGGTCGGGCGAGGTGTTGAGTGGAAATTCGGACACGACCGCGCCGAAGCCGGAGGCGATTCTCTCGGCGAGGGCGAGGTTTTCCGGAGGATAAAGTTTCGCTAGGCCGGAGCCGAGCACCGCGATGGTGCGGCCGTTGGCGGCGACGGCGGCCTCGTGCGCGGCGGTGTCGATGCCGCGGGCGAGGCCGGAAATGATGGTGAAGCCGGCCTGCGCGATCTGGTAGGAAAGCTTCTTGGTCGCCTGCGTGCCGTAGTGCGTCGCCCGCCGCGAGCCGACGACGCTGATGGCGTGCTTGTCCCGCGGCTCCAGTTTGCCCCAGACATATAACAGCAGCGGCGGATCGTAAGCTTCGCGCAGCGGGGCGGGGTAGTCCTCGTCATCCTGCGTCACGATGGAAATCCCGCGCTCGGCGGCTTCGCGCAGCTCGGTGGCGGGATCGGCGTGGTCCTGCCAGGCGTGGAGGATTTTCGCGGTCTCCTCGCCGATGCCGTCCACCCGCATCAGCCGGTCCTTGGCCGCGCCGAGGATGGATGCGGGATTGCCGAAATTTTCCAACAGCCGCCGCACCCGGACGGGCCCGATTTTCGGCAGCATGTTGAGGGCGACGAGGGCTTCTTGCGAGGTCATGTGATCCGGAGAGTGTCGATAGATCGCCATTCCGTCAAAGCTGCTTTCCGGGAGAAAATCCGCCGAATGATTTGGCCGTTCGGTCGCGTTATACATGGCCTGATGAATCCCTTGATTTTACGCAGCCTGCTGATTCTGTGGTTCGGTCTCGGGTCTGCCTTCGCCCTCGAGCCCACTCCGCGTGCGGATCCCGCGCGTTTCGCCGGTGAAATCGCCGCTTTCGCGAAACAGGAGCCGGAAAAGGGTGGAATCGTCTTCGCCGGCAGCTCCAGCATCCGGCTGTGGCCGCATTTGAAAGAGGATTTCCCCGGCCTGCCCGTCGTCAACCGCGGCTTCGGCGGCTGCGTGAGCAACGACCTCATCGTCCATTTCGACACCGTCGTCGGCCGCCATGAGCCGAAGCTCATCGTCGCCTATTGCGGCAGCAACGACATCGCGGAAAAGCTCTCGGTCCAGGAAGCCTTCGACGACTACACCAAGTTCCTCGGCGTGGCCCACGACCGTTTCCCCAAGGCTCGGGTGATTCTCAATTCCGTGAAAATCGCCCCCCGCCGCGCGCTCCAGATTCCGCAGGTGAACGAGCTCAACCAGCGCCTCCAAGCGTGGTGCGCCGGCAAGGACTGGCTGCGGTTCCTCGACACCACCAGCTATCTCGCCGATTCACAGAACCAACCGGTCCCGGGTTATTTCGGCCGGGACAACCTCCATTTGAATGCCGAGGGCTACGCGAAATGGCGGGTCATCCTCGATCCCGTGCTCCGCGAGGAGTGGGAAAAAGTGAAGTGACGCTCCCGCCACGCTGGCCCGCGATCTTCGGACTCTCAGGCCTCCTGATTTTGCGGATCAGATAGAACGTGATCAGCGGGTTTCCAACCAGTTTCTCCGCCTTCGGGATTACCGGTTCCAAGTAAGTCCGCGTCTTGTTCAAAGCGACTTCACCCGCAGCGTGAGGTTGTGGACGACGCCGGTGGCGGGATCGGTCGCGGTGAGGGTGTGGGTGCCGGGGGTGAGATGGATGATCGGCTCGGGGCTGGCGGGCTCGATGCGGAGGGTGGCGGATTGCCAACGGGCGGTGCCGGGGAGGTTGGTGACGGGGCGGAGTTTGTCGGAGCCGGAGGGGATTTCCGGGTCGAGGAGGAAGGTGGCGTTGTCGGCCGGGCTGATGATGCGGAGTTTTACCGGGGCGCGGGCGGCGTCCAGAGCGAGCTCGTTGAGACGGAAATTGTGGCGGCTGGCGAACCACTCGGCGTAGCTGGAATCCAGCAGGGCGCGGCCGCTGGCGTCGTAGTCGACGGGGGTGGCGGCGGGCGGAACCTGGTCGACCGGGGCGAGATCGCGGCGGGCGTTTTCGGCGTCGGCGGGGACGCGTTTCCCGGTCTGCGGGTCGATGGTGATTTCGACCAGTCCGGCGGGGCGGACAAACCAAGTGGGCTGGGTGTCGCGGTGTAGGCGAAGCATGGCGCGGTGGAAAATGGGCCCGGCACCGGCGATCCCGGAGAGGCCTTTCATCGGCTGCTGCTCGAAATTTCCCGCCCAGACGCCGACGGTGAATTCGGGGGTGAAGCCGAGGCACCAGTTGTCGTGAAAATCAGAGGAGGTGCCGGTTTTCACGGCACACTTGAAGGGAAGGTCGAGCGGGCCGCCGGGCGGAAACGACGGGGCGCGGGCGGCGGCGTCGGCGAGGATGTCGGCGATGAGGTAGGCGCTGCGAAGGTCGAACATCGAACGTCCGACGTTGAACGTTGAAGGGAAGAGAACGGGCGGGAAGTAGCGGCCTTGGCGGGCGAGGGTGGCGTAGGCGTTGGTGAGTTCGAGCAGGCGGACGGGGGCGTTTCCGAGCGTGAGACCGAGTCCGTGGATGGAGGAATCGCTGCCGAGGGTGGTGATTCCGAGGTTTTCGAGAAGCTGCTGGAGTGGCTGCGGGCCGCCGAGGGAATTGAGTTCGCGGAGGGCGGGGACGTTGAGCGAGCAGGCGAGCGCGGCGCGAAGGGTGACCGGGCCGTGGTAGTTGCGGTCGTAATTTTCCGGCAGGTCGAGGCCTTGCGGAGTGCGGAACGGGCTGGGAATGTCGGCGAGGATGGAGGCGGGAATGCGGTGGTTGCGCTCGATGGCGAGCAGGTAGGTGAAGGGTTTGAGCGCGGAGCCGGGCGAGCGCGGGACGAGCGCGCCGT
>JBFZFJ010000137.1:0-3754 GCA_041306405.1 Verrucomicrobiales bacterium
CGGTCTGGGCGCAGATCTCGCCCAACTCACCCAATACTCCGGCACGGAGTCGCTCGTTCACGGCGGTGTAGGTTTAGCCGTCCGCCTTTTCCGGATCGGATCCCGCCCACTGGGTCGTGACCGAGGTGACGAATTCCGCCGCGTAATCGGCCGAACCCATCTTCATCCCGGCCTTGATCGCCCCTTCGGGATCGACGGCTCCCCAGCCTTCGGCCCGCCCCTGCATCACATTCGACTTTAGGTAGTCGTCGAGATTCGCGGTCCAGGCGAAAGCGGCCTCAGGGTCTCTGCGCCCCCGGGACTCGAGAGCCTCCCACATCGCGTCGTCGAGCGCGGTGCCTTCGGTGTTTTCATTGAACCATGTCGCGGCGCCCTCGGGATCTGCTTCGGCCCAACCGTCACCGATGTAATAAAGGGCATCGGTGGGTTGCGCTCCTTAGAAAAAATCCCGGGCCCGGAGCGCGGCGGTCTCCCCGTCCTTTTCGCCCCAGATCCGCAAAACGGACCCGAGATAGGCCTTGCGGTTGTCGTGCCCGGGGATCTCGAGGGCACGTCTCACGGCAGCCTCGGGATCGGCAAGGGCCATCTTCTCCCCTGTTTTTCCGAGCTGTCGCATAGAGATACGTGGATCATTGAATGCCAGCGTCATGTCTCCCTGATCCGCATTCGGCTTCCCCGGATCATCGGGGACCAGGGTTCGGACCGGAACATAGGTTACACATCGACCGGGGACATGAGTAACACTTCTCCTTCTTCTATTCTCATTTCGTGGCAAGCAGTTTGTTGGACAGAGCCGCTGCGCGGCGCAGCTCTGATTTCGGGCGTTGATAGAACGAAGTGACGGGCGCACACTTGGCGCGCTTATGAAAAAAAACACGATACTCAAATAGCGCCGTCACTTCACAGCGATGGTACCAGGATTTCGTCCGGGCTGTCCATCTCAAAAATCTCGGCGACAAGACGAAGCTGGACTACCTCAGGTGGATCAGGCAGCTCGATTCCCATTACCCGGACATCGCCACGCCGCGGATCGGTCCGGCAAAGGTTCTCGACTTCCTCGTCCATCTCCAACAGGAACGGGGTCTCGGCGGATCTTCCGTCAATCAGGCGCTGTGTGCGATCCGTCTCTTTTATCGGGACCACCTCGACCGCGATTGGGACATCTGGAAAAAGATCAAGATCCATCGCTCCGAGCCTCTTCCCCATGTCCTCTCGCGCAAGGAAGTTGCCCTCCTCCTGCGCACCTTCAGAGACGGCCGCTACCGCGCCTATTTCACCGTCGTCTATCAGTGTGGCCTGAGGCTGAGTGAAGCGCTCCGGATCAAACCCAAACACATCAACGGGGAACGCCTCGTCATCCGGATCGTCAACGGAAAGGGACGGAAGTCCAGGGAGGTTCCGATCACGCCGGAGCTCTATCGACGCCTGCGCCTTTATTGGAAGTCCCACCGCAATCAGGAGTGGCTTTTCCCCGGTGTCGGGCGCGGCTGGAACCAAAAGGGCTATTCTCTCAGGGAGGCGCTCGACAGCCATTCCAAGGCCATGAGCAAGTCCGGAGTCTGGGCCGCGCTCAAGCTCGCGAAGATCGAGTGCGGGCTCGATAAAAAACACGAGATCCTCCGCGTCCATACCCTGCGCCACAGCTATGCCACGCACATGCTCGAAGGCGGAGCCTCGGTGCGCCAGGTCGCGGCCTACCTCGGGCACAGCTCCCTCAAACCGGTTCTGGTTTATCTCCATCTCACCGAGATCAGCGAGGAAAAAGCCCGTATCGCTCTCGAGACGCTCGCGATGCCCTGACACAACGACAGAACATCGCGCCCGCCGTGCCGCTCACTCTCGCCGATCTTCTGCGGGAGCATTGGCGGAGCTACGCCTCCGCCAACCGCTCCCGGCTCGGCACCTCCCACTACCGGGCGGTGCGGCGCGTCCTCGCGTGCCGCACTCCCGAACTCGGCGGGCAACTCTACCAGTGCGGCGACTGCCGAAAACATCACTTCGCCTACCACAGCTGCAATCACCGCAACTGCCCGCAGTGCGGTGCCCTCGATCAACAACTCTGGAGTGCCAAACAGGAGGCCCGCCTCCTCCCGGTTCCCTATTTCATGGTCACCTTCACGATACCGGCGGAGTTGCGGCCTCTCTGTCTTGCCTTCCTGAAAACACTCTACGACGTCCTTCTGCGTGAAAGCGCCGGGGCGCTTTCCGATGTCATCGCCACCAAGCACAAGGGCGGAACCTCGGGATTCACGTCCGTCCTCCACACCTGGGGACGTCAAATGCAGCACCATCCCCACGTCCACTGCATTGTTCCCGCCATTGCTCTGTCCTCCGGTGGGGACAAGTTCATTCGTCCTGACAAAGACACTTTTCTTGTTCACTTCAGGCCTCTCGCGGCACGGTTCCGAAATCGCTTTCAGACCGCACTCAAGGAGCAGCACCCCGAGATCTTCGAGGCTCTGACCCCGCAGCAACACCGCGTTCTCCAGCCGCAGAAGCAGTGGAATGTGCAACTCCAGCACGTTGGCAAAGGCGTCACCGCACTGCGCTATCTCGCCCGTTACGTGCATCGCAGTGCGTTTTCCCCGAAGCGCCTTCTTAGTTACGACAAGCAGGGCCGCGTCCGCTTGCGATGGACTTGCAGCACTTCCGGCAAGACTTCGGTCATGCCCCTGACACCTCATGAGTTCATTCATCGCTGGTTGCTTCACGTCCTCCCGAAAGGGTTCACCCGTCTGCGCCACTACGGCTTTTTGAGCAGCGCCGCACACAAGACCCGGAGCCGGATTCGGCTGCTCCTCGGCGCGGGACCGGAGCCGGTGGTGAGCCCGCCTGAAAGGGAACCGTTCTCCTGCAGCGACTGCGGGGGAGTGCTTCACTACCTCGGAGAACTGGAACGGTTGCCGCTGCCGCGGGGACCGCCGGTGATCACCCCTGACGAGATGCTTGCATGATGAATACCGCGACACAGATTTGGTCAACTTGTCAGGCCCCCGGAATAGGGGGTTTTCGCGAGGTCGTGCCCGGACGCCACCCAAACCGGAGCTCTTTCCGCACGCCGATGCCGGATCCGGTGAAGCGCAGGGTGATTCGGACGGTTACCGCGACGATCCTTGAGAGAACGCCGGAGCCGTTCTCTCAACAGCCCCCGCAGCGGACGGTGCCGCGCGGTTCGGGAGCGAAAGACTCACGTAACCCGGTGAGCCTTAAGCATAAATCGATTCCGCAAAGGGAAAGCCTCTGCCGCAGGTGATTCCACCCTGGGCCTGTCCAACAACCGATAGGTTCGGGGCAAGCCCAAACCTATCTTAGGGGTTGTGGCCGAGGGATTCTCAGGCGCTGACCCGACCAAGGGCTGACAAGAATGTGGTGAGCCAACCCGCGGACACGGCGAAGGAAATCCACATCATCAAACCGGCGAGACGCGATCCCGAGCAGAGGTATCCGGTCCCTGCCACGAGGCTGAGAATCGGTCCAGAGAGGACCAGTGACCACGCAGCAGGCTCGGAACCAGAAACCCGATAGAAAAGCAGCATTGCAATCCATGGGCCAAAACCGGCGGCAATTGCGAAAAAAGAAATGAGTCGGCGCCGAAATGAGTCAAAAACAACCGCGATACTCCCGAGTAGAGCACATAGAGAGGCGAGTATAATAAGTGTTGCCGTGTTCAGCGTTTCCTCGCTCATTTTCTAGCCACAACAGTATTTATTCTCATGATCTCAAGAAGCGATATCAATCAAGAGAACCTCCCGAG
>JBFZFJ010000138.1:0-4275 GCA_041306405.1 Verrucomicrobiales bacterium
GCCCGATCCGGTCGAACCGCGAGGTTTCAAGGAATCGCCGGCCATCCGCATCGAGCAGGCGCACCCCGGCATTCGCCAATCCCGCCTCCGCCAGGATCTGATGGGCATGAAATTCGCACAATAACAGATCCGCCCATCGTTGGCCGGTCGCCTGATCCATCGGGGCGGAAAACTTGACCAACACCGAATGAAACCCACCGGCCTCGTCCCGCAACGTGGTGAGAAACTTCGGTTGCTCGCCACCCGCTGACGAGCCGGGCAGAGTTCGCGCGATCTCCAGCGCCTGCTGCGGGTAGAACGACTCCCGGTCCGCTTCAGAAATCACATTCCCTCCTGGCAAATCGGCGGATCTCGCCAAGGCCCGGCGCAGGCAGTCATCGCCAACCACCCCATTCCCCGGCAAATCTTCGCCCGCCGCCTGATGATAAACGAGCACGTCCTCGTCACTCCAGGATCGCGGATCGTCCGGAAGCTGCAAGGTCCTCGAAATCCGGCTGGCGATGGCTCGCCCGAGAAATCCCTGCGGCCGGGCATCGCTCAGAAAAAAAGGGAAACCCGTTCCACAGCCCGTTTTCCGCCATGAAAAGTCCGGCCCACTCCGGCGGAGTTCCCGCCCAGTTGACCCGCCACAAACGGTCGTGCAGCGCCTCCAACTCCGCCCACTCGCCAGCCCGGCCGTCCGCGTCCACCCGATAAAGCGGCCAGCGGATTCCGATGTTTCGAATCTCCCGGCGCAGCAGGTAGCGCGTGCTCCGGGTCGCTCCCAGCGTCACCAACTCATCCTCTAGATCCGGCAACGTGCGGGCGATGGTCGTGCGGTTCACCCGCAGCAAGCCAGCCAGCTCGGTCGCCGAAATCGGCCCGCGCGCCCGGATCAGCGGAGCGAGGTTTTCACGGGTGATTCGAGGAGGGCGAGCCATTTGACGCACGAATTATGCATCAAATACATTCCAGATCAAATCCCTATTTCATATTAATATTTTCGGAAATTCGCCGCAGTTATGCGTCATAATTAATTTCAATCTTCACACTTCAACCGGCGCTCAACATGGGATGGCCCCTTGGCCATTCGCGCCAACCTAAGCCGCAAGTCATTGAAAGTTAATTGGATAAATCAAAAATAATGTCACAAAAGTCTTGACTTTTTCTATCGGTCCCGCCCGATAGTGATGTTCAAAAGCCATCGCTTAAGCAGTCATTCCAATCCGTTCATCAAACACATCACCGACAGGAGATCTTCATGAAAATGCAGCAAAGTGTCTACGGTTCATGTCTACGGTTCATGTCTATGGTGGACTACCGAACTCACACCACCATTCGTAACCGACTAATTCTAAATGGCTCCGGCGGTAGGGATCGAACCTACGACCTAGTGATTAACAGTCACCCGCTCTGCCGCTGAGCTACGCCGGATTTTGCTCCTTTCGGACGCGGGCGGACCTTGGGATTCGCGGACCTCTTGTGGCAAGGGAAAAATACTTAAGCTCTGCAAAAATCACTGTCCCGGCGATTTCCAGCGGACCTCGCCGCGATAGGGACCGTGCCGCGACCTAGCCCCCGGCCGCCAAGGTGACGATCTCGACCCGGGCGCCGTCCTGGATCAGGGTGCTTGGATAGTCGCGGGGAAAGACGGCTTGCTCGTTGAGCTCCACGACGATGGGTTTGCCGCCGAAGCCGATGCTTTCAAGCAAGTCGCCCAGCGTCATCGCGGCTTCGAGTGGGTGGGGATGGCCGTTCAGTTGAATTTCCATGGTCAAAAAATCACCTCCATTGCGCGAGCTGTTCGGGAAACGGGCAGTTCTGGCATTCCGAAAAATCCTCAAGGCAAAAGTCCTGATAGACCTGGAGCAGCGCCTGATGGTGGCACACCCGCCGCATCCATGGCTCGGAACCCTTGGTAGAGCCGAAAAGCCTGAGACCGCAGCGCCTCACCTTGTCGTTAGCCGCGGAATTCCGCAGTTTGTAGTAAGATTGGAAGGTCATGCCATCCTCGTGCATGGCCAGCGGGGCGAGATGGTTTGCGATCAATTCCAGCGCTTGGGCACGGCCGAACAAGGCGACCCGCTGGGCCGAGGCGGCCGAGGTCAGCGTGTGCCGGTGCGTCCAGAATTCATGATCGAGGGTTTGCAGGAAATCGATCAGCGGCTTGGCGGCGAAAGGTCGCGCGAGCGCCAGACGCCGGTATTGCGGCCAGACTTTCACCAGCGCGGCCAATGCCCCCACGCGGCGGTGCGGGTGGTTGGCCGGACGCTGGCCGTGGGTTTTCCAAGGAATCGCCCGCTCGCCGGTCGCTTCGCAGCGGGCCCGGTTTCTCCACCAGGTGTCCCACAAGCTGCGAAGATAATCCCGGGTGTCGGTCGGGGCCTGCTCGTGCAAATCGGCGGATAGAAATCCGGCGGTTCCGAAAAGAATCGCCTCGGCGGCCTCGCCTTCCGCCTTGAGGAGGGCGAGCGGCGAGCGTTGCGCCAGCAAGCGCATTGCAAGCGAGTTTCCGCGGTATCCCAGAGTCTCGGCGGTCGCTTGAAACAAAGCGGCGTCACGCCCGTGCGCGTCCGCCGTCCGCAGCCAGCGGGTGGCTTTCATTCCCGCGCGATAAACCGCGGCCTCTTCCAGCAAGCTGTCAACCGCTCCGACCGGCAGCCCTTTCAACGGCGCGACACAGCGACCGGGATGAGCGATGGCAACCTCCCTCTGCGGGCGATTCAAGGCGTCGGAAAGCTGCATCTCGCTGATGACCACCTGCGGGACCTCGCGATGGTCCAAAGTCCGGGTGAAAATTCGCCGCGAGTCGGATTGGAAAACCACGTGCAAGACCACTTCGCCGAAGGCGGGATTGGTGGCATGGCCGTGCGCGTCCCAGTCGCCGGCCACCGGATCGAGCTCCAAGGGACCGGTTCGCAATTCACCATCGATTTCGACCGCCGCCTGAATGAAATCCGGTCCCGCGCCACGGTTCCACTCGCCGAACTGCACGATTCTAACCTTCCTGCCGGTGGTCGTGCGGAAGTCCCTGCCCAAAGCCCCCGCAAACCACAAAGCCTGCAACTCCAGCTCGGGCGGCAGCACACTCGCGGCGGTCTCCGCAAACGCCAGCGGCGGGTGCCATATCGATTCCAGCAAAAATTCGTAAGTCATTTCAAATTTCCGATAGCTTCTGGCTTGTTTGCGGCGGGCACCTTGGTCGGGTCTGCCGGCGGCGGTGGTGGCGGATCGAGGATATCCAGCCAGCCCTTCAGGGCGTCCGACTCCGGAATCGGCCCGTAGAACATCTGCGCGTCCCGCAGGCCGCGCACCGCCAGATCCTTGCGGTTCGCCGTGCGGTCGATGGAAATCAGGTGGAAATCCCCGCGCAGCTTGTCCTCGGTTTTCGCGTAATACACTTTCGCCGTTCGGAACCATTGGCCGGCTCCCCCGGAATCTCCCTGCTGGAGCAAATCAAGCCCGACGCTTTCTGCTAGAATTCCGCTTTTCATCCGCTCCGCAGCCTTCTCCAACTGTTTTGCCCGCTCGCTCGGATTCGTCTTCCACTCGATGGCCGCGGCCCTCAGCGCGCGGAATTCGATGTCTCCGTCCTGCTTCACGCCGCCGCCATCAAAATGCCGGAACGGCCGGTAAAGCGGATCACCCAGCACCACACCTTGCCACGATGTCACCGGCATCGCCATCCAGCAGGCTTCGCCAAACGAATATCCACCAAGCAACCTTTGATGCAGAATGCCGAAATCATGGGTCAGTTGCAGATACGGCTCATGGACGTTTCCGATAGTCGCCACCGCGCCTTTTTCCAACAGCGCTCCGCTCCAGTTTTTCGCGCCGTTTGAAAGCTGCTCCGCGCTGAACGAATGCAAGTGCATCGCCACGGCCCCCTTCCGGAATTGAAAGCGGTTGTTCAAAAACGGCCCGCTCACGTTCCAATCATACCAGCCGTAATAGAGCGCCGCGTCCGTCATCGGATAGTTGGTCGGCAGCGTGTCATTGAAGCGGTCCACCACCGTCGGAATTCCAGCCTGGCCACCGGCCTTCACGACCGATTCCAGCCACTGGTCTCCCTGCGGAAATTTGTTGGCGATGTCCACGTAGGCCCGCCCCCACAGGCCGGTTTTCTCCACCTCGACCGCGTCGCGGATCATTCTCTCACAGGTCGCGTAACTCGGCGCGTCGATCCGCGCCGTTAGCACGAGAAACGGTAGGTTTGCGTCAACGATCGGTTTTTCGCTTTTGAAAAATTTGTTCTGCAAAACCCCATCCACGGGGACGCCTTCCACTCCGAACATC
>JBFZFJ010000139.1:0-12788 GCA_041306405.1 Verrucomicrobiales bacterium
GCATCATCGAAGCCGTGCGACTCACGGTCCAGCCCGAAAATCCGGCCAGCTGATTTCCACTCGGAATTTCCCATCCATCAGCGAGCGGAGCCTGTCGCCCGCGCCTAGGTTCGCTACCTGCGATTAACAATCTCCCAGCGAATCTTGTGTGCCTCGCAGATCAGGGCGCCCACGCCCAATCATGGCGATGGCACAAAGCCCCGTCCCTTAGCCCACTAAGCATTTGTTCCCATGTCTTGCAAAATCCTGATCACCGGCAGCAATGGCCAAGTCGGTTTTGAATTGCAGCGCTCGCTCGCTCCTCTGGGCACTCTCATTGCACTCGACCGGCAGGGCATGGATCTGGCCAATCCAGACTCCATCCGCTCGGCGATCCAAAGCCATCGCCCGGACATCATCGTCAACCCGGCGGCCTACACGGCAGTCGATAAGGCCGAGGCGGATGCTGAAACCGCTCATGCCGTGAACGGCCTTGCTCCTGGCATCATTGGAGAGGAAGCTGCCAAGCTTGGAGCTCTCGTGATTCACTACTCCACGGATTATGTATTCGATGGCACCAAGAAAGATGCCTATGTCGAAACCGATGCCACCCGCCCGCTCAGCGTTTACGGCAAGACCAAGCTCTCTGGGGAGCAAGCACTCGCCGCTTCGGGCACCAAACACCTGATCTTTCGTACCAGCTGGGTCTATGGAGCCAAAGGCGCCAACTTTCTCAAAACCATCCTGCGGCTTGCTCGCGAACGCGAGGAACTGAAAATCGTCCCCCCGTGGAGCCCCCACCGGCGCGTCCTTGATTGCCGATGTGACGGCACAGGTGCTGCGCAAATATTTGTTGGAAAAGAAGAACACATCCTTTCCATGCGGCATCTACCACCCCTCACCGCTGCGGGCAACACCACATGGCATCAATACGCCCGTTTCGTGGCTCAGGAGGCCATTGATCTGGGAGCCACTCTTCAAATCACTCCAGAGAAAATTCTCCCCATTTCCACCGAGGAATATCCCGTCCCTGCTCCCCGCCCTGCCAACTCCAGACTCGAGACCAACAAGCTCCAGCAAACCTTCGACCTGCATCTTCCCCCATGGCAAGACGGCGTCCAAGCCGCACTGCGTCTGCTACAAGCCCGGTAGGGCGATGCGGACCCGCAGCGCCGATTCATTCAGAAAAGATTTACCGCCAAGACGCCAAGACGCCAAGACGCCAAGACGCCAAGACGCCAAGACGCCAAGACGCAAAGACGCAAAGACGCAAAGACGCAAAGACGCAAAGACGCAAAGACGCAAAGGGTCGCAAAGGGTCGCAAAGGGTCGCAAAGGGTCGCAAAGGGTCGCAAAGAAGAGGGATTTTTGGGGCGGATGGAGTACTGACTTCAGTCGGCTTGGCTTTGTGAGGCTTCAGAAGGATGGAACATACAAGACGCAAAGGAAAGAAGAGTGATAAGTTATTTGTAATTGGTTATTAGGGAAGAAATCGAAGAAGCCGCTTCTTCAACCTCTTCCCAATTCAAAATTTAAAATCACAGCCGTCCCAGAGGAAGGCTTAACCCGGAGCGGAAAAGCGGGCTGGTGTTGAGTTGAAATCCCTGCCACTCGGTAGGGTGTATGAACAAAACATCACCAGCCCGGGCCAATGTGGTCGTCCTCAAGCAGATTCTCAACCTCATTCCTCGCGGAATGCTCAACCGTCACGCGCTTGAAACCGGCGTCGAGGCCAAGGCGCGCACGTTCGGCGTGGTGAGCCATCTTTCCGCGATGCTCTTCGCCCAGCTCTCCCACGCCATGGGACTCAACGACGTCTGTGACTGGCTCCGGCTCAAGTCCGCCGCCCTAGCGCGTTTCGGGGTCACGCCTCCATCCAGGAACGGTCTCTCCAACGCCAACAAGGAGCGCAGCGCGGAGTTTGCCGAAAAACTGTTCTGGTCGGTGCTCGGCCACCTCCAGCACGCCAGTCCGGATTTCGCCGCAGGGCGCAAGGGCAAGGGCAAGGGCTTGCTGCGGCGGTTCAAAGTCCGGATCCACGCGGTGGATTCCACGGTCATCCAGTTGGTGGCCAATTGCATGGACTGGGCCAAGCACCGCCGGCGCAAGGCGGCCGCCAAGATGCACCTGCGGCTCGACCTGCACAGTTTCCTGCCGTCCTTCGCCATCGTGGACACCGCCGGCCAGCACGACAACAAACGCGCCCGCGAGGTCTGCGCAACGATCCTGCCGGGCGAAATCGTCGTGTTCGACAAGGCCTACGTGGATTTCGGCCACCTCCTCGACCTGAATCACCGGGGCGTCTGGTGGGTCACCCGCGCCAAGGACAACATGAAGTTCCGGGTGGTGAAAAACCACACCAAGGGCCACGAGAACATCATCAAGGACCAGGTCATCGCACTGCAAGGAAAGCACAAAGGAATGATGCTGCGGCGCGTCGAGGCGTGGGTGGAAGTGGATGGCGCATGGCGGGTCATGGTCTTCATCACGAACAATACCGAGTGGAGTCCGCGTTCCGTGTGCGACCTCTACCGCCGCCGCTGGGACATCGAGGTGTTCTTCAAACAGGTCAAGCAGAGCCTCAAGCTCGGCAGCTTCCTCGGTCATAGTGCCAACGCGGTGAGATGGCAGGTTTACACGGCCTTGCTGGTCTATGTGCTGCTGCGCTTCATGGCGCACCTGTCAGCATGGGGGCACAGCTTCACGCGGCTGTTTGCGGTGACGCGTTCGGCGCTATGGGAGCGGATCGATCTCTTGGCTCTGTTGAAATCCTATGGGACAGCATCGGGGCGATTCAAGGTGATAGGAGCACTTGATAGCGCATGGTTGCCGGGATTTGCGCCTATCAAAACGTGATCTCATGGGACAGCATCGGCGCGCTATATCCACAAAAAGCCAACCACCTGCAAAAAAGTCGCAATCGCCATTCTGCCAAAACCCGTTCAAAACCTTGAAGATTCAAGGCTCACGAAGCACTGTGCCCGGCCTGTGGGACGGCAGTGTATCGAAATCAACGCTCGGATTGGTGAAAACACCACCAGTGACGGCACTTGACGAACGGGTCAAGGTGACAAGGGCACCCCCAGTCTCCGTGAAACCGTTACCATTGACACTGGTAGTTGCGCCGTGGAGGTGTGAATTATTGGCCGAGCTGGACAAATCGGTGAAGCCTTGGGAACTACCCCAGCCGACGTTCGTCAGGTCGAGGATATTGGTGACGGTGTCATAAGTAATACCGCCGGTGCTGGCAAGCTCGCCGCCGGTACCGCCAGTGACGGATCCGGGTTCGTTCCCGGGCAGGAGTCCCCCACCGGCCGTGCCGATGAGGTCGAGGTAAATAAGGGCCGCTTGAGCATTGGATGCCACGGATGCCAGGGCGAGTGACAGGATCAATTTTTTCATGGTGGTATGGGTTTTTGGCTTTTGCCTCATGATCTAAGCCGCAGACCATTAGACGGATTTCCAAGGATGCCAAACAAAATATTGTGATTTTTCGACCGTCTGCCCTGACTGACTGGGGCGGGTGAAAAATCCGGACCAGACGGCGCGGACGGCCAATCATGGCTCCGGGATCCGTGCCCTTGGCCACGTTGCCGCGCAGGCACCCACCACCGTCATCTCGGTATGTCGGGAGCGAGGAGTTGGTGAAGCTGATGGACTGACGCTGCTGCCCCTCTGGCCCGCTGAAAAAAGCTCTCAACCTTGGAAAAAACGCTGGAAGGAACCTGCGGTTTCACCTGAAATTTTTGCATGGCTGGCGCAACTTTATCCTACTAACGCTTGGAAGACGAAGTTCTCCATCTCCCGCGGTTGGACCGGTGACCTGAAAGGATTTCCGGACCGGGAGAGGATTCAATGGGGGTCCTTCGCCCATGTCCATGAGCTGGCAACGAGATGAGCAAATGCACCGTTCATCGGCTTTCCATGGGCACGGCGGACGCGTTCCGCCGCTCCTTGGTCACCTGCCGCAGCTTGCCCTTGCCCTCTGGCGGAAAGAAAGATAGTCGAATCTCCGTCTCTGTGCGACTACTCCGCAGAGTTCATCCCAATCCCAATCCCAACCCCATTCCCCATCACCACATCATGAAAAAACCAATCCGCATCGGCCTCATCGGTTACGGCTTCATGGGCCGCACCCATTCGAACGCCTACTCCCAACTCTCCCACTTCTTCGACACCGAGCACGTCCCGGTCCGCCAGGCCGTCTGCGGCCGCGACCAGGAAAAGGTTGCCGCCTTCGCCGAAAAATGGGGGTACGCCTCCTATGAAACCGACTGGCGCGAAATGGTGAAACGCGCCGACATCGACGCCATCGACATCTGCACGCCTAACGATTCCCACGCCGAGATCGCCCTCGCCTGCATCGCCAACGGCAAGATGATCCTCTGCGAAAAACCCCTCGCCCTCAACGGCGAGCAAGGCGAGAAAATGGTCGAAGCCGTCGAGAAATCCGGCCTGCCCAACCTCGTCTGGTACAACTACCGCTTCCTCCCCGCCGTGACTCTCGCCAAGAACATCGTCGATGCCGGCGAACTCGGCCGCGTGTTCCACTACCGCGCGAATTTCCTCCAGGACTGGACGATTTCCGAAGAACTCCCGCAAGGCGGCGCCGGCCTCTGGCGTCTTGACGCCGCCGCCGCCGGCTCCGGCGTCACCGGCGATTTGCTAGCCCACTGCATCGACACCGCCCGCTGGATCAACGGCGAAATCGTTTCGGTGAGCGCGATGACCGAGACCTTCATCAAGGAGCGCGTCCACACCGCGACCGGTGAGAAACAAGCCGTCACCATCGACGACGCCTGCGCGTTTCTCGCCCGTTTCGAAAACGGCTCGCTCGCCATTTTCGAATCCACCCGCTATGCCCGCGGCCACAAGGCGCTCAATACTTTTGAAATCAACGGTGAGAAGAAATCCCTCTCGTGGGATCTCCACGATCTCAACTACCTCTCCTATTTCGATCACGGCGTCCCCGGTGATCGCCGTGGCTGGAGCAGCATCCATTGCTCGGACGGCGACCATCCGTATGCCGGAAACTGGTGGGTTCCCGGCCTTTGCCTCGGTTACGAGCACTCGTTCACCCACGAGCTCGCCGAGTTCTTCAAATCGCTCGACGATCCAAGCGCCGAAAAACGCTACCCGGATTTCCGCCACGCCCTCGGCACCCAATACGTCTGCGACGCCGTCTTGGAATCCGCCAAGACCAAGCAGTGGGTGGACGTGAAAAAGTCCTGAAGCCGAACAATGTGTTCCGACTGTCTCAGTCGGATTTTCCGGGGACGGTTTCAGCACTCCAATGCTCAAACCGTCCCCGCCCCCCTCCTCCACGGACAGCCAGGCGTGTGAGTTGAGCACCGGTTTCCCGCCATTTCCCACCTCGGGAAATCTCCCCGGATTTCCGCTTCACGAACGCGCCGGGAGGACGTAGAAAGCTCGCCGACATGCTCGAAACTCAAAAACGCCCCGGGAAATTGATGGCCGCCAACCGCGGTGAGATCGCCATTCGTATTTTTCGCGCAGCCAACGAACTCGGTCTCACGACCGTCTCGATCTTCGCCGAAGAGGACCGCTTTTCGATCCACCGCTTCAAGGCGGACGAGGCCTATCAACTGGATTCCTCGAAGGGTCCGGTCGGCGCGTATCTGGACGTCGAGGGCATCGTGACCTTGGCGAAACAGAAGGGCGTGACGATGATTCACCCGGGTTACGGGTTCCTCTCGGAGAACGCCGCGTTCGCCCGTGCTTGTGCGCGCGAGGGAATTATTTTCATCGGTCCGTCGCCGGATCTGTTGGAAAACATGGGCGACAAGACCGCAGCCCGCGCGCTCGCGCACAGCTTCAACGTCCCCACCCTGCCCGGCACCGAGGAGCCGATCAGCGATCCGGACCAGGCGCTGACCGTGGCGCATGACATCGGCTTTCCGCTCATCATCAAGGCCGCGTTCGGCGGTGGCGGCCGCGGCATGCGGGTGGTGGAGAAACCCTCTCAGCTCGCAGGCTTGCTGGCCGAGGCGCAGAACGAGGCGCTCAACGCGTTCGGAAATTCCGCCGTTTTCCTCGAACGCTACATTTCCCGCGCCAAGCACATCGAAGTGCAGATCCTCGGCGACCAGCACGGCAACGTCGTCCACCTGTACGAGCGAGACTGCTCGGTGCAGCGCCGCTATCAGAAAGTCGTCGAGGTCGCCCCCGCGATGCACCTCGACCCGAAGGTCCGCAAGGAACTCTGCGAAGCCGCCGTCACGCTGGCCAAGGGCATCGGTTACGACAACGCCGGCACCGTCGAGTTCCTCTACGACATGGACCAGAACGACTGGTTCTTCATCGAGATGAACCCGCGCATCCAGGTGGAGCACACCGTGACCGAGTGCGTCACCGGCATCGATCTGGTCCGCTCGCAGATCCTCGTCGCCGCCGGACACACGCTTTTCAGCGACGAGATCGCCATCCCTCCACAGGAGGAAATGCCGTGCATCGGCTTCGCCATCCAGTGCCGGATCACCACCGAGGATCCCGAGAAGGGCTTCTCGCCCGACTACGGCCGCATCCTCAACTACCGCTCCGCCGCCGGCTTCGGCATCCGTCTGGACGCCGCCTCGGGCGACGCCGGTTCGGTGGTCACGCCGTATTATGACTCCATGTTAGTCAAGCTCACCGCGATGGGCCGGGATTTCCCGATGGCCTGCCAGCGGATGGACCGCGCGCTGCGCGAGTTCCGCATCCGCGGGGTGAAAACCAACATTCCCTTCCTCGAGAACGTCATCGCCGACGAGACCTTCCGCGCCGGCCAGGCGCACACCAAGCTGATCGACACCAAGCCCGAGCTATTCCAGTTCAAGCGCCGCCGCGACCGCGCGACCCGAACGCTTTCCTATCTATCCGACATCACGCTCAACGGCAACCCGACCACCAAAGGCTGGAAACCCGGTGCCGTGCTGCACAAGGCCGTGGTGCCTAACTCGCTCATCATCGAGCACCACGCCAAGGTTCCCAAGGGCAGCCGCGACGTCCTCCTCGACCTCGGCCCGGAGAAGTTCGCGCAGTGGATTCTCGCCGAAAAGCGCCTGCTGATCACCGACACCACCCTGCGCGACGCCCACCAGTCGCTCATCGCCACCCGCATGCGCAGCTTTGACATGCTGCGCGTGGCCGAGGCGATCGCCCACCGCACGCCGGAGCTTTTCTCGCTGGAAATGTGGGGCGGCGCGACCTTCGACACCGCGATGCGTTTCCTCAGCGAGTGCCCGTGGGACCGCCTCCGCCGCCTGCGCGAAAAGGTTCCTAACATCTGTTTCCAAATGCTCTTCCGCGGCTCGAACGCCGTCGGCTATTCGAACTATCCGGACAACGTCGTCGCCGGCTTCGTCAAGCACGCGGCGGACTCCGGCATGGACATCTTCCGGATCTTCGACTCGCTCAACTACCTGCCTAACATGAAGGTCGCCATGGAAGCCGTCCGCGACCACGGCAAGGCGGTATGCGAGGCCGCGATCTGCTATACCGGCGACATTACCGACGCGAACCGCGACAAGTATTCGCTGAAATACTATGTCGCCAAGGCCAAGGAACTCGAGCGCATGGGAGCCCACATGCTCTGCATCAAGGACATGGCCGGCCTCTGCAAACCGCACGCCGCTTACAAGCTGGTCACCGCGCTGAAGGAGGAAATCGGCATTCCCGTCCATTTCCACACCCACGACACTTCCGGCATCAACTCCGCCTCCGTGCTCGCAGCCTCCAAGGCCGGCGTGGACATCGTGGACCTCGCGATCTCGTCGATGTCCGGCTCGACCTCACAGCCGAACCTCAATTCCATCTCCGCCGCCCTCGCCAACACCGAGCGCGATCCGGGGCTCGATTTCGATTCGCTCAACGAGCTTTCCGACTACTGGGAACACGTCCTCACGTTCTATCAACCGTTCGATTCCGCGCCGCGCTCCGGCACCGCGGAAGTTTACGAACACGAAATGCCCGGCGGCCAATACACCAACCTCCGCGAGCAGGCGAACGCCATGGGTCTCGGCCACCGCTGGCGCGAAATCGCCCGCACCTACGCCGACGTCAACCAGCTCTTCGGCGACATCGTCAAGGTCACCCCGTCGTCCAAGGTCGTCGGCGACATGTGCATGTTCCTCGTCACCCGCGGCATCAAGGCGGCGGACGTGCCGAAGCTCAAGCCCGGCTCCATCGACTTCCCGGAAAGCGTCATCGACATGCTCTCCGGAGGCCTCGGCCAGCCCGACGGCGGCTGGCCGGTCGAGGTCCAGAAGGTCGTGTTAGGAACCCGCAAGGCCACCACCTTGCGCCCCGGCGAGCTCGCCGATCCGATCGATCTCGACGCCACCCGCGCCGAACTCTCCGTCAAACTCGGCCGCCCCGCCAGCGAGGACGACCTCTATTCCCACCTGATGTATCCGCAGGTGTTCGCCGACTTCACCGCGTTCCGCGCGAAATATGACGACCTCAGCGGCCTGCCGACGCCCGCGTTTTTCTACGGCCTGCAGATCGGCGAGGAAATGGAAATCGAGATCGACACCGGCAAGATCCTTATCATCAAGCTCATCTCCATCGGCGAGGCCGACTCCGCGGGACGCCGCGCGCTGTTCTACGAACTCAACGGCATGCCGCGCGAATCGGTCGTCACCGACAACTCGTTGAAATCCGTTAGCACCGCGTCCCGCCCGAAAGGCGAGCCCGACAACCCGGCCCACGCCTGCGCGCCGATGCCCGGCATGGTCACCGAAGTCGCCGTTTCTCCCGGTCAGGAAGTCAAGGCGGGCGACAAGCTCGTCGTCCTCGAAGCCATGAAAATGCTCACCACCGTCAGCGCCAGCGAGGATGGAACGGTTTCCGAAATCCTCGTGAAAAAAGGCGACCGCGTGGACAGCGATGATTTGCTGGTGAAGCTCACGACGACTTGAAATCGCCAGATGTGACGGTCTTGAAAGCGATGAGGTCCGCCGATTTTCAGCCCATCCAGCGGGAAAAACAGCGTCTTCCCAAAAACAAAAATGACGCGTAAACTCACTCTCATGAGATTCCTCACCACCCTTGAGCGCGATGAAGACGGCGTTTGGATCGCCGAATGTCCCTCCATTCCAGGCTGCATCAGCCAGGGAGAAACCCGTCAGGATGCCATTGCCAACATTCGTGAAGCCATCGCCGCCTGCCTCGAAGTGCGTGCGGAGCGCGGCATGCCTTTGACCATCGAGACCCAGCAAGTGGAAGTCGCCGTTTGATGGCTATCTTACCCACACTCAGCGGGCGGGACGTCGTCAAAGTCTTCGCCAAAGAGGGTTGGGAAATGGTGCGGCAACGCGGGAGCCACATGATTCTCATCAAGGAAGGACAGATGATCACCCTGTCCGTTCCAGATCACAAGGAAGTTGCCAAAGGAACATTGCGGAGTTTGATCCGTTCCAGTGGCCTCACTGCTGAGGAGTTCTCCACCCTTGCTAGCAAATAAATGTGCAGTCGGGAATCTGAAGCGACCCGCCCCCTACAGGCTGTCTTGAGGCTTTCAAAATCCGCCATGCCCTCCTAGCGTCCCCGCATCGATGACGAAATTCGCCCTGTTCCTCGCCCTGCTCACCAGCGTCTGCTCGTGGGCACAAGAAGTTCCCGTGCCCGAAGTCCCGCTGGCACCCGTCGCGCCGCCGGCGGAGGATCCAGCGATCCCCGACGACGGTGTTCGCGTTGCCATCCTCGGCTACCACGACCTCGCCGAGGACCTGCCGGAAACGGCAATGCGCATCCGCACGTCGAAATTCCGCAAGCAGATGGAGACCATCCGCCAGCTCGGGCTCAAGGTGATCACGCTCGATGAATTCGCCGCTTGGAAAAAAGGTGAAAAGGAAATTCCCAAACAAGCCATCCTGATCACCTTCGACGACGGCTGGAAATCGGTTTACACCGACGCCTATCCGGTCCTTAAGGAGTTCGGCTTCCCGTTCACCGTCTTTCTCTACAAGAACTACGTCGATGGCGGCGGCAAGGCCCTCACCACCCCGATGATCCGGGAAATGATTGCCGCTGGAGCGACTGTCGGCAGCCATTCCGTCAGCCACCCCTATCCGCTCACGGTGAAGAATTTCAGGAAAAAAGGCCCGCATGAATTCGACGCTTATCTGCGCAAGGAAATCGGCGAGTCGAAGCGCTTCCTCGAGTCCAAGTTCCCCGTGAAGGTCACCACCTACGCGTATCCCGGCGGATTTCACACCGAGGAAATGCCCAAGCTCGGCGAGGAATTCGGCTATACCCACATGTTCACGGTGCTGCCGGGCAAGATCAAACGCGCGCTGCCGGACGCGCTGCTTCCGCGCTACATCATCCTCGGCAACTACGACAAGATCTTCGAAACCGCCACCACCTTCCGCGAGGGCGTAAGCGCCGCGGAGCCCGGCGGCGCCATCGCCGGAATCGTCCAGACCACGCCATTCCCCGTGTCCCCGGAAGCCGGCGCCATCGTCAATTCCCGCCTGCCAGAAATCTCCGCCGATCTATCCACCGTCGAGAACATCGACCCCGCGACGCTCACGATGAAGGTCTCCGGCTTTGGCGAGGTCCCCGCGAATTTCGCCGCCGAGACCAAGAAATTCTCCTGGCAAGTCAACCGCCGCCTCCGCCAAACGAGTTGCCAAGTCGCCATCACGTGGAAAGATACCGCCGGCAAAGCCCCGGAAACCCCGCTCCGCTGGTCTTTCCAAATCGATCGCGAATCCGCCTATCTTCCCGACGGGGAGTGAACTCTTCATTTCAGCTTTTCAGTTTTCAGCCTTTCAGCATTTACGACCATGTTCTCCAGCCTCTCCGACAGCCTCGACAAGACCTTCCGCAACCTCCGTGGCGTCGGCCGCATTTCGGAAAAAAACATCGCCGACGCACTCCGCGAAATCCGCATCGCGCTGCTTGAGGCGGACGTCGAGTTCGGCGTCGCCAAGGATTTCATCGCCAAGGTGAAGGAAAAGGCCCTCGGCGAGGACGTTCTCAAATCGATCAAACCCGGAGAGCAAATCGTCAAGATTTTCCACGACGAGCTCGAAGCGCTGCTCGGCGGCGACCAAGCCCCGCTCGACCTCAACCCGCCCGCCCGAATCATGATCTGCGGACTCAACGGCGCCGGCAAAACCACCACCTCCGCCAAGCTCGCGAACCGCCTGAAAAAAGAAGGCCGCCGCCCGCTGCTCATCGCCTGCGACCTCTATCGCCCCGCCGCGATCGACCAGCTCGCCATGCTCGCGAAACAGATCGAAGTCCCCTGCTACACGCCGGATGCCAGCGAAACAGACGTCGTCAAAGTTGCCAAAGACGCGCTCGCCTGGGCCGAGAAACAGCAAGGCACCGTGCTCATTTTCGACACCGCGGGCCGCCAGGAAATCGACGAGCGCCTCATCGCCGAGCTCAAGCGCCTCCATGATTTCGTCCAGCCCAAGGAAACCTTGTTAGTCGCCGACTCAGCCACCGGCCAGCAAGCCGTCTCCGTCGCCCAGCACTTCGATGAAGCCGTCGGCATCACCGGCATCATCCTCACCAAGCTCGACGGCGACGCCCGCGGCGGCGCAGCCCTTTCGATGCGCGCCGTCACCGGCAAGCCGATCAAATACGCCGGCGAGGGCGAGAAGCTGGACCAGCTTTTCGAATTCCACCCGAGCCGCATGGCCGACCGGATTCTCGGCATGGGCGACATCGTCGGCATGGTCGAGCAAGTCGCCGGCAAGGTGAACGAGGAGGACGCGATGCGCTCGATGAAGCGGATGCAGGACGGCAAATTCGATTTCACCGACTTCCTCGACCAGATGAAGATGATCCAGAATCTCGGTCCGCTCGAAGGACTGCTCGGCCTGATGCCCGGCTTCAGCAAGATCAAAAAGCAACTTCCCGCAGGCGCGTTCGACACCAAAAAACTCAAACGCACCGAAGCCATCGTGCTCTCGATGACACTCGTCGAGCGCCGCCGTCCCGAGATCATCAAAGGCTCGCGCCGCCAGCGCATCGCCGCCGGTTCCGGCACTTCGATCATGGAGGTGAACCAGCTCATCAAACAGTTCGGCGAGATGCGCAAGATGATGAAGTCGCCCAACAAAATGAATGCGATGATGAAACAAATGGGCGGCGCGGGCGGCATGAAGGATATGATGAAAGGCCTCGGCGGCGGCAAGTTTCCGTTCTAAAGATTTCCCTAACCGCCAAGACCAACGCCTTCCCGTTACTCACTCGGGATCGTTCAATCACCGACTCGGGCACAGTCCCAACCCTTTGGTGAGCCCTGGTTCCCGGCAGAGATGCAGGCAATGCGGTTCTGACCTTTCTGCTCTCCGGACCTCCAACCAAAGCGATCCATCACCCCCAATCTTGCCCCGCACAAAAAATGTTCTTATGAACACTCTTTGTGCCGTCCACTTACCAACCCCGCCGCCCCCGCGCCTCGCCGCTCTGGCAACTCGTCCGCCACGGCTGGGACGAATTCCTCGCCAACTACGAAAACAAATACCGCCAATCCCTCGGCCCGCTCCACCCCGCTGCCACCGCCACCGTCGAATTCTTCCTCCGCTGTGGCGATCTCGCCTCCGGCTTCACCCGCCTCCAGTGTCCCGACTGCGGTCACGAACGACTCGTGACCTTCACTCCAGAAAATCACCTGGAACGCCAGCACCCAGACCGTCATATACCGCTCCAAACGACACTAACTCGTCCGCAAAGTCATCCGCCGCGAGGAAATTGAATTTTTTCTCCGCCTCCACGGCCTCTGGGAGGGAATCGTCACGCTCCCGCGCCCGCCACCGCCACCCTTCGACATCGAGACCATGGAGCCG
>JBFZFJ010000140.1:0-6844 GCA_041306405.1 Verrucomicrobiales bacterium
TGATCCTCCGAGTGACCGATGAGCGTAGCGGACAGTTAATCACGTCTGCGAATACCGTTTGGTCGACCTTGGTAGAAGGCACCGGCTATTTAGAGGCGGAGGCCGTCGAGTCCAAGGCGCAGGCCGCCATTTTACAGTTGGCGATGTGTATCGCGGCCTCCGACAGAGTGGTGGACGATGACGAGGTCTCGGTTATCAAAGCCTGGGGCGAGCGAACGGTGAAAGCGCTCCCGGAGACGAGACAAGCCCAACGCAGGACAACGCTGAATGAGGCACTAAAAATAGCCACGGACGAAATCCGGGCGCTCAGGGTGTCTCAACTGGAGGCCGCCGCCATCGCTGTTCTCAAGGGAATCGACGAAGTCCGGATGTTCTACGATGCCTATGAGCTCTGCCTGCATGTGGTCAAAGCCGACGGAGAAGCGCACCCCGAAGAGATGGCGCAACTGACACGGGTCGCCAAAAAGTTGGATCTCGACGAGATCAAGATTCGGATTTTGACTGACCGGCATCTTTCGGATGTGGAGTTTCCCGCGGCAGCTGACGCATCCGAGGACGATCACTACTTGGGAATCACCGGCGACATGTCGAGGGATGAGATTCGCAAGCACCTCAACAAGCTGTTCGACAAACACCAGGCTCGGACGACCCACGACAAACCGGAGGTCAGGACGAGGGCCAAGGAGTGGCTGGAGCGGATTGCCACGGCGCGGGTGCGGCATATGGGATGAGGGGAAACTACGTGGATACGACAACGACGATGCCCCCCATTATCGGAATTGATTTAGGAAGCGAGTTTTCAGCCATCGCGAAGCTGAATGACAACGGAATGGCTGAAATCATTCCCGTGGATGGCGAAAGATCCATGGCATCCTGCGTTTACGCGCCCAAGGCGGACGCGGGGAGTTTGAAAGTTGGAGCTGAGGCCCGCAACATGCTCGGCCATGAACCGGAATCGGTGGTGAAGCGCTTCAGGCGCGACATTGGCACCGACAAAGTCTATCCACTGCGCCAAGGACTTGAATTCACGCCAGTAATCGCATCTGCTGCAATTCTCCGAAAGCTAACTCTGGAAGCAAGTAAAGTGCTCGGGCCGATCCACGAAGTCGTGATCACGGTGCCAGCCAATTTCGCTGAGCGGCAGCGCAAGGCGACTATCGAGGCTGGCGAGTTGGCGGGATTAAAGGTCACCAATATCATCAATGAGCCTACCGCCGCCATTCTCGCCTATGCATCCCAGAAAATCATCACCGGGACGGTGATGATTTACGATCTAGGCCGTTGCTCTTTTGATGTGACCATCGCCAAGGTCAAGGGAGCCGAGATCGAGTGCCTGACATCCGAAGGGGATTCGGAACTGGGAGGAATGGATTTCGACCAAAAGATCGCCGAGATCATCGATCAAAAACATGTCGAGCAGTATGGCAGAACGCTGCGGGAGGCTCTTAACTTGAACGGTGAGGCGGATGAACTGAAATCGACAGCGTGGCAGAGTCTTTTACGCGATGCCGAGGAGTGCAATAAGAAGCTCAGTGAAATGACTATCGCGCCATTCAGCTTTTTTCAGAGCCCGGACGGTCCGCTAAGGACGGAGGTGACGCGGCAGGAATTCGAGCGTGCGATTTCCAGTTTGATTGCCCGAACTGAGATGCGCGTGGAAACGGCACTCGATAAATTGAGTCTGCGACCAGAAGATATTAACGAGGTTCTGCTGGTCGGCGGAAGCGCGCGAGTGCCTGCGGTGAAAAGCTCGCTCAAACGCATTTTCGGTCGCGAGCCATCCGAGGGAGTCAATCTTGACGAGGCGGTGGCGCTGGGTGCCGCCATTTACGCGGGACTGCGTGCGGACCAACGAAATCTGAAGCCCATGCAGCGGAAGAGGCTGGCCGAGGTTTCGGTCACCGATCTGTCGAACCACTATTATGGGATGCTCCCGGCACAACACGGTGACGAGGATGATCCCGAAGATATGCGGGTTTCGATCATTATTCCAAAGAACACCCCTCTTCCTTGCAGCAGGACGGAAAGGATTTACACGCGATTTCAAAATCAACGTTTTGTCCGACTCCGAGTGACTCAGTCGGCAAGCGAGGAAACGGATCCTGACTTTGTGAACTTGATCGCGGACTTCAAGTTGGGTCCGCTTCCACAGGGTCGGTCTCAAGGTCAACCGATTGAGATCACATATAGTTACGACATCGATCAAACGATGCGCTGCAAGTTCTTGGACGTGAATTCCGGAATGAAAGAGGAAATAGATTTGCACCCGGAAAAATGCAGCCCGACTACCAGCGTGCCTGATTTCCCAATCGAAGGATGCGAAATCACCAACGATACTTTAGTAGAGCCGAGAAGGCAGATTTTCGTTCCTGATTTCGAAATTGGATAATCACTCACGGCCTTTCAGTGCAAAAAATACATGAACTTCCTTGATGTCCGCTACCGCTTCGACGATCCCTCACAGCACGGGCTTGGCGGGTCGCTGAGGGAAAATCCTCCGTCATCCGAGCGCGCCCGTTCTCATCTGCTCGCCAGTGCGATCAAGATCACCCCGGCCTTGTTCCCCGATCTCGCACAAGGACTGCTGAAATTGGGAGAATCCATGATGCTTCGGGATGAGGTCGATTGCTTCGTGGTCGCTGATCCCGTCATCCAAGCCTACTGCCTGCCCCACCAATCCGGCGAGCGCGAGCGCTTCACCGTGGTCCTCAGTTCCGCCCTGATCGAGCGGCTTCGAATTGATGAGATTCGCTTCGTGATCGGGCACGAGGTCGCGCATTTCCTATGCGGGCACTGGCGCTATCCATCGGAAGACGAGGACGGCACCCTCGGAGATCGGCTGGCGATATTGCGGCTGATGCGTGCCGCTGAAATCAGTGCTGACCGGATTGGGATGTTGGCATGCCGCTCGTTGGAGCACGCCTGCGCAGCGATGATCAAAGTTGCAGCCGGGCTTGGAGATCCACACCTACGGCCGGACATTCCCAGCCTTCTCGGACAGTTCCGGGAGTTGGCGCGCGGAGATGGCACGGAATCCGCGATCTGGACAACCCACCCTATCATTCCGCTGCGGGTGCGCGCCCTGCTGCGTTTCGAGCCCCTCCACCGCAAGATTTTGCAGAATGGAGCATGCGCCGGAGAGGATCTGGTAAAAATCGACGATGCGGTTGAGGCTGATTTCCACAAGTCCTCGGGATTTGCCCTGAAAAAGCTGTCAGACAAGCAGCTTGAGCTGGCAAGAATTTGGGGATTGGTGGCCCTGTTTTCTGCGGATGGCATGATCAGCAAGACCGAGCAGCAATTGATGACGGTGAACCTGGGTGAAGAAACCACCGCCAAAGTGCTGCGCTACCTCAAGGCGCAGGACGGGAACCTCTATCAAGCGGTAGAAGCCAAGCTTGTTGAAGCGTGCGAGACCGCCTGTTTAGCGCCACGCAGCGAACGACGTGCCCTCGTGAATGATTTTTGCCGCATGATCGACGAGACCGGAGCATGGGACCCTGCCATTCGTAAAGCCTTTGAACAGATCAAGGGACTGCTCGAGGCTGAATGATGCGGGAATGGGGAACTGCCGAGGCCGAACGCCAATTCCTATCATCAACTTTTAACCCGGCAACCTCCCAACCACTGGTTACAGAATCATGAGCGATGACTCAAAACAGGTGGTGCCCACGTGGGTGGTCTATGCAGCTGCAGGATACTGCTTCATCGCGGCGGCAAACCTGCCCTATGGATTTTATCTTCTGCTGCGGTGGGTGGTGTGCGCCACGGCGATCGCTTTGACGGTTGAGTTCCTCCGGATGAAGATGAACGGCTGGGTTTGGGGAGTAGGCTTTCTTGCCCTGTTGTTTAACCCGCTTTTCCGCTTTCATTTCGATCGGGACATCTGGCGCGTGCTCGATGTGCTCACAGGGATCGGCTTGCTAATTGCAGGTAGGGTGGTTGCCACCAAACAATCGCCGGATAAGTGAGGTGCGCGTTGGCCGCGAAGCACCGAAGGAAACACCAGAAGACACTGACGTGCGCCATGGCTAAAAGTGCCGATAAAAGAGGGTCTCGTGGACTGGTGGTGCGCTGGGCACACGGAGCCGGTAAGGGAGCGCCAGCGACCGGCGGCTCGGTGTGGACAGGCGGGGTGGTGCGGAGCGCTATTGGCAGGGCGGTGGCGGCGGATCTGGAGTCAGGCGAGCGGAGCCAGAGGTGCGGGAGGGCACCCTTGCTGACTGCGGATCGGCCGGGTGGTGTGCGCGGGGGAAATGCGAGTGCCAACGAGCCATGCTTGCGAACTGGCGCGGGAGCTGCCGCCGTAGGGCACTTGTGACTTCGTGGTAATGCTGCCGAGGTATTTCCGCGAGTCACGGTAGTTTCCCAGCGGATTGTTTCTTGTTTCGTGTTGCAGTGCGTTTCGTATTGTAGCGGCACCATTCAAGTATCAGCCCAACGAAATCAAAATTCCCTAAGTCACTCAGGGCAAGCAACTAGGAAGTTGGCAGAGTGGTCGATTGCGCCAGTCTTGATAAACTCCCCTTCAGGCCTGAGACTCCGCCCATGGCCGAGCCTGATCTTTTCTCCTTCTCCCCCGTCCCCAGCCCGCAGGATCGAATGCGCGAGCTACAAACTTCGCTGCAGCACCACGACCAGCTCTACAACCAAGGAAATCCCGAGATCTCCGACGCCGAGTTCGACCGCCTCTACCGCGAGCTCGAAACCCTCGAAGCGACACACCCCGCACTTCGCGACCCCAACTCGATCACCCAGCGCGTCGGCGGCGCACCGATCGATGGCTTCCAACAAGTCCGCCACCCCGTCCCGATGCTCAGCATCGACGACGTCTTCGAACTCAGCGCCGAGGGCGTCGAAAAAGCCGGAGCCTCCTGTCCCGAGCAGGAACTCATCGACTTCTACCGCCGCCTTCAGAAAAACCTCAAACGCGACGACGTCCCGGTCACCATCGAGCCCAAGATCGACGGCGTCGCCGTTTCACTGCTCTATCGCGACGGAAAGCTCGCCTACGCCGCCACCCGCGGCGACGGCCAGACCGGCGACGACGTGACCCACAACGTCCGCACCATCCGCAGCATCCCGCTGGAACTGCATGCGGCGGAGCGAGTCACCGACGAAGTTGACGTTGGAAGTCTCCTTCCTTACATTCCCAGACATGGACGGGATCATTCAAGCACAGCAACTCGCGGAACGCCTTCGCAAAGCCCGGCGGAAAGCCTGGCTCAGCGGCTTAAGGCTGACCTCGGAGCAAGCGATGGAGCAAATGTTCAGGAACGGCTCCGACAGGAAGCCCAATCCGTGGTATCATGGGCCGAAGAAACCGGACACCTCCTCGATTCGGAGAGATTCGGCGGATTCGCCGCTGGTTACCCTTCGTTAGGCGGTCAATCCGAGCACGTCGTCTTCCACCTCGCAAAGGTCGGCCGGGTGATCAAACTCACGATCGCCCCCACGTTCGGAGCGCAGGAAGACGGCCTTGCCTACCTGCGGAATCTCAACGCGGCCAACCGGCTTTTCGCCGATGACATCCGGTTCCACGGAATCCTGCGAACCGCCAAAGGCCCGTCGCTCGTGACCTCCCAGCCGTTCATCGATGGCACCGAGCCGAACTCCGCCGAAGTCGCGTCGTGGTTCAAATCCAACGGCTACCATTCCACCGGCCACAACCGCTGGAAAAACGACGAGTCCGGCGTGGAGATCGCCGACGCCCATATCGGCAATCTCATCAAAACCGCGGACGGCGAACTCGTCCCCATCGATCTCCAAGTCCTCGATCCGGGCGAAGCCCTTCCGTCATCCGAAATTCAAAATTCAAAATTCAAAATTCCAGCAACGCTGGAAGTCCGCGGCGAGATCTTCATGCCGAACGAAGCCTTCGCCGCGCTCAACGCCGAGCGCGACGAGGCCGGCCTGCCCACCTTCGCCAATCCCCGCAACGCCGCCGCCGGCACGCTCAAACAGCTCGATCCGAAAATCGTCGCCAAGCGCCCGCTCGCCTTCCTCGCCCACGGCCTCGGCGCTTACGACGGCCCGCCGCTGGAAACCGAGCACGAATTCCACGACCTGTTGGAATCGCTCGGCATCCCGCAAAACCAGCCGATCCTCAACGCCCGCAATCTCGACGAAGTGCTCGAAGCCGTCGCCCGCATCAACCGCGAGCGCCACGCCCTCGACTACGGCACCGACGGAGCCGTCATCAAAGTTCTCGACCGCGCCGAGCGCGAGCAACTCGGCTTCACTTCCCGCGCCCCGCGCTGGGCCGCCGCCTACAAGTTCCTGCCAGAGCAGAAGGAAACCACGCTCAACAACATCATCATCCAGGTCGGCCGCACCGGCGTGCTGACACCCGTCGCCGAGCTCACGCCCGTCCTCATTTCCGGCTCCACCGTCTCCCGCGCCACCTTGCACAACCAGGACGAAATCGACCGCAAGGACATCCGCCTTGGCGCGACCGTGCTCGTGGAAAAAGCCGGCGAAATCATCCCCGCCATCGTCAAGGTCATCCGCCACGCGGAAGGCGCTCGGCCCTACTCGCTCTACGACAGCGTCCACGGGAAATGCCCGTCCTGTGGCGGACCTATCAGCCAGGAGGAAGGCTTCGTCGCCTGGCGCTGCACGAATTTCCAATGCCCGGCCCAGGCGGTCACCCACATCACCCACTTCGCCTCCCGCAAGGCGCTCGATCTCGAAGGCCTCGGTGAAATCGTCGCCGAGGCGCTGGTCCGCCACGGCCATTGCCAGACGCCGCTCGACCTCTTCCGCCTCGACGAGGAAACCCTCGCCAACCTCAACCTCGGCACCGAGGAGTCCCCGCGCCGCTACGGCGAAAAAAACGCCGCCA
>JBFZFJ010000141.1:0-26008 GCA_041306405.1 Verrucomicrobiales bacterium
CCTACGGACTCCGCGCCATCTCCCGCCTCCACCCCCGCGAGAAGGATCCCGCGAAAAAAGCCGAATGGGCCGCCCTCGCCCAAGGCCAGATCGATCTCGCCAACCGCTACGCCGACATCAACGGCGGCTGGGGCTACCTCGACGTCTTCGACAACCTAACCACCCAAAAGCCTTCCGGCATCCCCACCGCCTTCACCACCGCCACCTTGCTCCTGGCGATGGATCAGGCCAGCGCCACCATGGACGTGAAACCCGATGAGAAGCTCGTCCGCAAAGCCATCGACAGCATTAACTATCAGCGCACGCCGGACTTCTCCTACACTTACTCGTTCAACCACCGGATGCGACCGCGGAGCGACATCAACCGCCCCGCCGGCTCGCTCGCCCGCTCCCAAGCCTGCAACGCGGCCCTCCGCGTCTATGGCGAAAAAGCCGTCACCGACGAAGTCCTCACCACCTGGGCCGACCGATTCCTCGCCCGCGAAGGCTTCCTCAGCAACGTCCGCAAACGCCCGGTCCCGCATGAGGGCGCGTTCCGGATCGCCGGCTATTTCTACTACTACGGCATCTATTATTTCACCGAATCCGTGAAACTCCTGCCCAAGGAAGCCCACGCCGCCTACGCGAAACGCCTCGCCGCGATTCTGTTGGAACGCCAGGAAAAGGACGGATCGTGGTGGGACTATCCGCTCTACGACTACCACCAGGCCTACGGCACCGGTTACTCGCTCATGGCCCTCGCCTGGTGCCGGGACACTCTGGCAGATCGGCCTCTTAACTGATTCGCGCCTTCAACCGCCGTCTCACGGCCTCGAGCGCCGCCTGACTCACCGCGAGTTTGAAGTCCTTGCGATTGCGCGGATGAAACACGCTGAAGGCCTCCGTCGGAGCGTCCCGCGCCGCCACCGCGATCCACGCCGTGCCCACCGGCTTTTCCTCCGAACCGCCGCCTGGACCGGCGATGCCTGTGACAGACACCGCGATGTCCGCGCCACTCTTCTGGAGCGCTCCGTCCGCCATCGCGCGGGCGACGACCTCGCTAACGGCACCATGCGTTTCGATGTCTTGCGCGGAAACTCCGAGCATCCCGGTCTTCGCCGCGTTCGCGTAAGTCACGAAGCCATGGGTGAAAACCTCGCTCGCGCCCGGCACGTTGGTGATCCGGTTGGCGATGAGCCCGCCCGTGCAACTCTCGGCGGTGGCGAAGGTCATCCCGCGCTCCCTGAGCAAGCGGACGACGGTCTCTTCCAATGAACTTTCATCATCGCTGATCAGATAGGAGCCGAACCGTTCGAGCGCGATCTCGCGCCCCTCCACCAGCGCCGCCGCAGCGCCGATCAAACGCAAGTCCACCTCGCCGACGTGCGCGCAGTAGCCGTATTCCAAGCCAGGAACCGCCGCCAGCCGCGCGTCGATGCCTTGGTGGAAATCGCTCTCGCCAATTCCGGTGAATTTCAGCACCAGCGCCTCATGCAGGTTCTCCACCCCCGCCAAGGCGAGCAAGCGCGGGACCACCTCGGCCTGATACATCGGATAGAGTTCACGCGGCGGTCCCGGCAGCAGAAACATCGCGCAATTCGACCGCCCGTTGAGCCGCGGCGGGACGTAGATTCCCGGCGCCGTGCCATTCGCATTCGGTAAAATATCCGCGCCCACCGGACAGAGTGCCTGCTTGAGATTCGCATCCACCATCGGCCTGCCGCGCAGGGCGAAAAAGCCTTCCAGCGAGCGCAACGCCGCCTCGTCCGTGATCAATTCCAAGCCCAGCACCTCGGCCGTGATTTCGCGGGTGAGGTCATCGCTGGTCGGCCCCAACCCGCCCGTCACGATCACCGCATCCGCGCGACCGAGCGCTTCCTGCAGCGCGTCGCGGATCGCATCGCCGTCCGGCACCGTCGTCTGGCGGGAAATCCGCAGGCCGAGCTTGAACAACTCACGGCCGAACCACGCGCCGTGGGTGTTGAGCGTGTTACCCAGCAGGAGTTCGGTTCCGGTGTTGATGACTTCGATTTTCACGTCGCGAATCTGCGACATCCCGGCGGCGACTCAAGGCCGGATATTTCAACGCGCGATCCTGCCAGCCACCAGCCAAAGCAACCCCGGCACCAGCAGGCTCAAACCGAACGCCCAACCCGGCGACTCGTGCCCAGCCCGGCCGATCGCCGCGAACAGAAATCCCATCGGCACGCTGCCACAGGCCAAGGCCACCGTGAATCGTCTGAACGGCATCCTCACCAGTCCAGCCGTGCAGGAAATCACTTCCGGTAGAATCGGCAGCGCCCGCGACAAGGCCACCACCCAGCCGCCGCCGTTAGTAAAAAGCCGCCGGCCCTTTTCATAATCGCACTCCCCCAGCCAGCGCCGCGCGAACCGCTCGCCACAAAGCCGGCCCAAGCCGTAGCCCGTAATCCCGGCTAACATCAATCCAGCGGCCGCCGCCAAGCCACCGACGAAAGCCCCGTAAATATAACCCAGCGCCGAAATCACGACCGTGCCGGGAACCGGCAACGCCAAATCGCCGATCAACAATGCAATTCCCGCCGCCCAAGCCCACGGCCCGGCGCTATTGAGCCACGCCACGCTTCCCTCGAGGGTGAACCGCTCGTCCCAGCCCGCGCCCCAGATCACCCAGGTTCCGAGAACGAGAATCGCGAGTCCGAGAAACCAAATTACCAGCCTCATCGTCAGTTAGCTCAAGCGTATCCCAGCCACGGTCCCAGCCATTTCTCGGCCTCCTCCAAACTGATGCCCTTGCGCCGGGCGTAGTCCTCGACCTGATCTTTCCGCAGCTCGGAAATCGCGAAGTAATGGCTTTCCGGATGCGAGAAATACAACCCGCAAACCGCCGCTCCGGGATGCATCGCGCAGCTTTCCGTGAGTGTCACGCCGGTTTCGACAGAGGCACCTAGCAACTCGAACAAGGGCGGCTTCTCGGTGTGGTCGGGCTGCGCGGGATATCCGGGAGCGGGACGGATGCCCTGATAGTTCTCATGAATCAACTGGTCGTGCGTGAGCTCGTCCTCGGTTTCATAACCCCACTCGACGCGCGCCTTGTGGTGGAGGAACTCCGCGAAGGCCTCGGCGAAGCGGTCGGCGATCGCCTTGACCATGATCGAGCCGTAAGGATCGATCTGCTTGTCCAACTCCTCGGCATATTCATGTGCGCCGTGGATGCCGACCACAAATCCGCCGATGTAATCCGGCGTAGCGGCGATCACCGGTCGCCGCGAGCCGTTTTCTCCCACAAACTCCCAATCCACCAGCCCCGCCGCCTTCGGATTCCCCAAAACATAACTCCGCTGATTCCAATAATCATCCGCATCCCGGACAATGTGATCATAAGATTCCTTCTGCCAAAGCGAGCCCTCGCGCCCCAACAGAATATTAATTTCCTTCGCCGAAGCCGACTTGATCCCCTGCAAAATCTTCGACAACGAAAAGCCTTCCCTGGGCTTGACCAGGAAATGCACGTGATTCGGCATCACGCACCACGGGCCGAGGTCGTAATGATCACCGTCGAAACGAAACAACGTGTTTTTAACAATATCCGCGATCTCGGGTCGCTTCATCCAACATTCACCATACCCGGCGTGAAGCGCGGTTTCCATCCGCTCGTTGTAAAGGCCTTCGAGTTCGTTTTTGAGTTGAGCTGAAAGAGCTGCGTCTCCCGCGTCTTCGGCTTGCTTGTGTTTGAGAAGGATTTCCTGCTTTTCCTGCTGATATTCGGTAAGGACGGATTGCGGGAGTGAATCAGCGAGCCGGAAGGTGATAGCATAGGTGGCTCCGTCCTGGTGCCAGTGAGGAAGATGGCTTTTGTCGCTGCGGGCGATGGATTTTTCGGGGTTGAGGAATGACGGGGCCATTCGCGGCGACCGGTGATCGCCGCTACATGGCGCGACCCAGTCGGCCAGCGCGACGTTGGGCTTGCCGGAGTCTTTCTTGAGCTGCTGGCGGAGGCTGTGGAAACGCATGCGCTCCGTCGTCCGCGTTTCGTCGCTCCAGACGATGATGTCGTCGCCTGCGGCGTTTGCGGGGAAAAATCCGTAGATGCCTTCCGCCCGGAAACGGTCTTCGGCGATGATGCGGTCCACCCAGGCCATCGCGTCCTGATAGAGCTTGCCGGCTTCCGCCGCGCCCTCGGCGTTTTTGGTTTTGAGAATCTGGTTTTCCCGGTCCCACACGCCGCGGAGTTCCCAGGCGTGGAAGAACGGCGTCCAGTCGATGAACTTCGCGAGCTCGCGCAGCGACGGGCTCTTGATCGTCCGCGTGCCGGTGAACGACGGCACCGGCGGCGAATAGTTAGACCAGTCGAACTTCGGGCCGGCGGTTCGTGCTTCGGCGAGAGTGAGGGTGTCCTTCTTCGGCCCGCCGAGGAAGTTGTCGCGCAGTTTTTGCTGCTTCTCGCGGTTCTCCTGGGCGAAGGCGTCGCGCTGGTCTTTCGACAGCAGTGACGTGGTGACAGGCACCGAGCGCGAGGCATCGAGCACGTGAACCACCGGTCCCGAGTAATGCTGCGCGATCTTGATCGCCGTGTGCGCGGCGGAAGTCGTCGCGCCGCCAATGAGCAGCGGCACCTTGAAACCGAGGCGCTCCATTTCCTTGGCGACGTGGACCATTTCATCGAGCGACGGCGTGATCAGACCGGATAGACCGATGACATCCGCCCCGAGCTCCTTGGCTTTTGCCAGGATCTTGTCGCATGAAACCATCACGCCCATGTCGGTGACTTCGAAGCCATTGCAGGAAAGCACCACGCCCACGATGTTCTTGCCGATGTCATGAACGTCGCCTTTCACCGTGGCGATCAGGAAGCGACCTGCCGAGCGGCCGCGTTCCGCGAGCTTGAGCGCCTCGTCATCAGTGAGCGCGGGGTTCTCCAGCTTGATCGCGGCGATGTCGCCCGCGAGATATTCCGCCTTGTCCGCCTCCATGAACGGAAACAACCAGGCGACGGCCTTCTTCATCACCCGCGCGGATTTCACCACTTGAGGCAGGAACATTTTCCCGGCTCCGAACAGGTCGCCGACCACGCCCATGCCATCCATCAGCGGGCCTTCGATGACCTTGAGCGGACGCACGTATTTCAGACGCGCCTCCTCGGTATCCTCGTCGATGTATTTGTCGATGCCGCGGAGCAGCGCGTGTTCGAGACGTTTTTCCACCGGCTCGTCGCGCCATGACAGGTCTTCCTCGATCTTCTTGCCGCCGACGTTCTTATAACTCTCCGCGAGTTCGAGAAGCCGCTCGGTCGAATCCGGGCGGCGGTTCAGCAACACGTCCTCGACGCATTCCAACAGGTCTTTCGGGATCTCGTCGTAAACCTCGAGCATGCCGGCGTTGACGATGCCCATGTCCATCCCCGCCAGTCCGGCGTGATAGAGAAACGCGGAGTGCATCGCCTCGCGGACCTTGTTGTTGCCGCGGAAGGAGAAGGAAATGTTCGAGACACCGCCTGAGACCTTCGCGCCGGGGAGGTTCTCCTTGATCCAGCGGGTCGCGTTGATGAAATCGAGCGCGTAGTTGTTATGCTCCTCGATGCCGGTGGCGACGGTCAGGATGTTGGGGTCGAAAATGATGTCGTCGGGATTGAAGCCGACGTCATCGACAAGAATCCGGTAGGCGCGCTCGCAGATGCGGATCTTCTCCTCGTAGGATGCTGCCTGGCCGTTTTCATCGAAGGCCATGACGACCACCGCCGCGCCGTAGCGCATGATGTGGCGGGCTTGTTTCTTGAAGTTCTCCTCGCCCTCCTTGAGCGAGATCGAGTTCACAATCCCCTTCCCTTGCAGGTATTTCAGGCCTTCCTCGAGGATCTCCCACTTCGAGGAATCCACCATGATCGGCACTTTCGCGACGTCCGGCTCACCTTGGAGCAGTTGCAGGAAACGGCTCATCATCGCCTTGCCGTCGATCAGGCCGTCGTCGAAACAGATGTCGATGACGTTGGCGCCGTTGGCGACCTGCTGGCGCGCCACCTCGACGGCGGCTTCGAGGTCACCGGATCTAACGAGCTTCGCGAACTGCGGGGAGCCCGCGACATTCGCGCGCTCGCCGATCATCAGGAAGCGCTTGTCGGCGGTGTGGTTGTAGGCCTCGGTGCCGGACAGACGGAGGGCGTGGGGAATGGTTTTCATTTAGGAGAAGAGTTAACCGCAGAGACGCGGAGGTCGCAAAGGGACGCAGAGTTAAGATGGGAAGTTGTGGACGAGGCGCTTGATGCCGTCTTTGAGGAGCACGGTCCGGAAATTGATAAGGAGTCCGAGATGGTTGTTGGACATGCGTAAATACGTTAGGAGTTGCGAAGAGTGGATCTGCTGCAAGGCCTCGACCGTCTTAAGTTCGACCATCAGGCAGCCATCAACCAGCAAGTCGATGCGATAGGCGTCGGGGATCACCAGCCCTTTGTACGTGATTGGAAGAAGCAATTGCCTCACCGAGCTGATTCCACGGAGGCTCAACTCATGTTGCAAACTGGCTTCATAGGATGACTCGGGCAGTCGTGGCCCCAAATCCTGGGGAACCTCAATCGCCGCCCCAATCACTTCGTTTGATAGCTTGTTCAGGTATTCCTTCATCTCATCCCAGTGTTGTTAATTTTTCTCCTTTGCGTTCCCTTCGCGCCCTTTGCGTCTCTGCGCTTCAATCCTATCGAACAACGGGAATCTCCCGCGGCGCGTATTTCGCCACGGCCCTGGCAATCGCGGCGACGTGCTCCGGCGTGTTGCCGCAGCAGCCACCCGCCAGGTTGAGCAGACCCGCTTTGGCGAATTCCGCCATGTAGTCGTGCATGTGCTGCGGATCGAGGTCGAAGCCGGTGGGCGCGAGCGGGTTGGGCAGCCCGGCGTTGGGATAACAGGAAACGCAGGTGGCCGCGCACTCGGAGAGCTCTTCGAGGTGCGGGCGCATCAGGTCCGGACCGAGCGAGCAGTTCAGGCCGATGGCGAGCGGTTTGGTGTGGGCGAAGGCATTCCACAGCGCCTCGACTTTTTGCGCGGAAATCATCGTTTCCCCCCCCAGCCCGACGGCGGCGGAAATGATGAGGGGAAAATGCACCTTGTCTTCGTCATAGACTTCCTGCACCGCCACGGCGGCGGCTTTGGCGTTGAGGGAATCGAAAATCGTTTCGATCATCAGGATGTCGCAACCGCCCTCGATGAGGCCGCGGACCTGGTGTTTGTAGGCGGCGAGCACTTGATCGAAGGTCACCACGCGGAAGCCCGAGTCGTTGGCGTCGGGGGAATTGGTGAGTGAGACGGTCAACGGCCCGATGGCACCGGCGACGTAGCGCTTGCGGCCGGTGTCGGTGCCGACGTCGTCCGCCCACTTGCGGCAGAGGCGGGATGACTCGACGTTCATTTCCCAAGCGAGATCGTTGAGGAACGGGTTTTCGAGGATTTTCTGGAAGAACTCCGGGTCTTTCCGGCCACCCTTTTCGCGCGGATCCTCGACAAAAAACTCGCTCTGCGCGATGCCGGTGGCGGAAAACGTGTTGGTCTCACAAATGTCCGATCCTGCCTCGTAAAAGCGCTTGTGGATGTCGCCGATGATTTCCGGGCGGGTGATCGAGAGAATGTCGCCGTTGTTCAGGAGATCCTTTTCGTTATCGGCAAAACGCTCGCCGCGGGCATCGGACTCATTGAGTCCGTAGGTCCGGATCGTGGTGCCCATCGCCCCATCGAGCACGAAAATGCGCTCGGCGAGGGCTTTTTGGAGTTCGGAAGTGGGGTCAGTCCGCGGCATGGGCGGAAGTTAAGCCCCATTCCGGGCCCGCTCAAGCGTCAAATCTTCATATCTGGATATGATGATGGGAGTTTTCAAGGGACATTAAATCCACTGACAAGACCACCATGACTCCAATGACGACCACCCGCCGGCAGTTCCTCACTTCGACCACCGCCCTCGCCGCCGGCGCCTGGCTCGCCCCGCGTTTCGCGATCGCCCGTTCCGGGCCCTCGGCCAACAGCAGGATCAACCTCGCCTGCATCGGAGTCGGGGGCCGCGGCGCGCTCAATCTCCAGGGCCTTGCCGGGGAAAACATTGTGGCCTTGTGCGATGTGGATGACCAAAAGGCCGCCGAGGGAATCCGCTACGTCAAGGAATGGGTTGACGCGGGCGTGCAGCGTGGAATCCTCGACAATCAAACGCCCCCTGCCGATCGCGTTGAGTCCCGCATGACCGAGCGTCGAGCGGCGGATGATGTAGCTCCCGGAAACGCCCATGTGGACGTCCACCCGGGAGAGAACGCAGTCCTCGACCAGGATGTTTTTCATGAAATTGGTGGCGCCCCGCCCCCAGCGGCTGCGGTCGTGGATGTCGTTCCCCATCCGGCAGTGGATCATGCGGAAGTCCACCACAAGGTCGGCCCGTTATCCGTAGGTGCCCATGGCGACGGGTTTGCCCGCGCTGCCGATTTTTGATAGGTCTTTCTCCCGTCGATTACGCAATTGCGCAGGATGACGTTAGCGCACTGCTGGGCACTCAGAAAACCACTGTAGGGCTGCCCGATATCGGTCTCGCCGGTGACGGCTGCGTCACTCCGTCCACCACCGTTCTGGAACGTCTGATGAGGATGTTGCGGTCCCAGTAGCCGGATCCCCTCTCCTGCTTCATCCTGTTGGCGATATTGGTGAAAACTCCGCCTCTTAGAACCAGTGTTTCCGGGTCGATCGGCCGGGCCTCGACGCGCGTGACGACGTCGTAGTCCCAGTCGATCGCCCCCTCGATCGAGCCGTCCCGGCGGAGAATGAAAACCTCTTTTTGCTCGACCCCGTCGTTCTGGTTCAGACCGCGGCGGATGAAGTGCATCTGGTTCTTGTTCTCGACCAAAACCAGGCAGTCTCGGGCAGGTCATCGGTCACCCCGTCGCCGACCGCGCCGAAGGCTTCATAGGTGACCACGCTGGTGGCCGGCTCCGGATTGCAGCTTGCCGCATGCATGGCACCAACCGAGGTCGCCACGAAGACCACCCATCCAGTGGCAACTTTTTAAAAACGAGAGGAAAATTTCACGGCGGATGGGACGGCGCGGTAACTTACGGTGGCGCGTGATTTCTTTTATCACCTTCCAAGTCACCAGGATGATTCCGCGCGAGACATGGCGGTTGGAAACCGCCGCCACGTTGCGCGGGAATCTTTTCGTGCTTCGTTCGGTTGCGCTTTCTATTGAATCCGGATAAGCGCGGGATTCTCGGTAGAGGCTTCGATCTTGCTGCCCGCCTCGCGGATGGAGGCGGCCTTCTGGAGGCTCAACGCCTTGGGAAAATCCGGTTCACCTTTGGCGAAATCATCGGCGATCCGCTTGAGTTCGGGAACAACCGGTTTCGCACGGGCACCGTAGCTGCAAAGGATCTTCATCAGCTCGGCGGTCCGCTTCTCGCTGGCCCACGGATTCTGGGAGCGCGCGTAGTCCACGCAGGCTTGGATTCCCTCCTCGGCTTTTCCCTTGAGCTGGGCGAGCGCCGGGCGATCGCGATCGCAGCGCGCTCCCTCACCACGGGAGACCAACTGGAAAGGCGCTCGAAAAGCATCTCCACGCCCAGCTTGTCGTAAGCGCTGAATTTGTCGCCCTGCGACCACCCCCGTCCGTCGAGGACGGTCTGTTTCGCGACTTCGGCGGTCAGTGGAGTGATCTGGCTGCGCCGCCTGCCGGTGAGCCAGATGTTCTTGAGCGGCATCGCGTAGGCGAGAAAGTAGGCGCCAGTGGCGTCCCAGTTGCCGGTGCTGTCGTCCTTCACCTCGGGAGGGCCTTGATGGCGGACGGCGCCGTCCCAGCCGCGGGCGAGATCGAAGGACCACGCGCCGAACTCGTCCATCCACGCGCCGCTGGCCTGCGGGCCGGCTTGCGCCACGCCGGGCATCGCCCATGTCATGTTCCAGAAGTTGCCGGTATGGCCGCAGTCGCGCTCAGCACCATGGGAAGCGAGACTCATGCGGGCGAAACATCCGGTGGCTTGAAGTTCATCGAGCAGGTTGAACAACACGGCGGCCATGCCGTTTTTGCCATTGTCGTCGTGACTCTCTCGATCCAAGGGGCGTGGTCGCCATAGGGAACCGATCCTTTGCCCGCGTAAAACCGCAGCAACTTCGCGCTGCGCTCGATGGCGAGGTCGATGGCCGGAGGCGCATCTTCACAAACCATTTTGGAGTTGTCAGCAGGCTGGGACTGAGGGTGAGATCGACGGATTTTAATTTTCGCCAGGAAACACCGCGCCGGGTTCGGTGCCGCGCCACGGTGCCATCTTGTTGTCGTCAAATAAGGCTTCATGCGAGCCAAACCGAGACGAAACAGGGCGCTTTGTTTCGGATTTCCTCTGAATCAAGCTCCAGCAATGTACCTTATGTTTAAAAAATAGCGCCCCGGGCAAGCCGGAATCCTCCGAAGTTCCTGCTTGCTTCGGGTTTTGACCGGAATACATTTTGAGCGTTCTCTCCGGTTCACGCCGGCGGGTCCATACAAACCGGGGCGCTTGCCCCATCCATAAAAAAAGATACATAAAACCATAAAACCATGAAAACTAACTACAAAATGCGTCGTGGCTTCACTCTCGTGGAGCTTCTCGTCGTTATCGTCATCATCGCGGCACTCGCCGGCCTCACCGCTCCCATGGTGATCCGCCAGCGCAATAAGGCCAATCAAACGGAAGCCGTGAGCAATGCCCGCCAAGTCGGATTCGCCATGTTCGAATTTGAAACCGAATACGGCAGTTTCCCGGATCCGGCTCTTGGTGAAACCATCAACACCAGCGTCGGAGGCGACTTGGTTGCGCCTTCCACCATTTCGTCTTCAAATGACGCGTTCACCCAGTTGCTTGCGGCAGGGATCGCCACTTCGGAGCAAATGTTTTTCTGTAAAACGGGGTATTCGACATTAAAGGGGGACAACGTTTTCACCAAAAAGGAGGATGCCCTTAAAAAGGGCGACGTAGGTTTCGGATACTTGATGGGAACCGGCAACAAGGCCTTCAGTGCGTCCGGCAACTCGGGCCGCGTCCTGATTGCCACTCCGCTCAAATATTCGGGTTCATTCACCGCGAAGCAATTTGATAAAGATGCTTATGACTCCAAGGCGGTGGTCTTGAAAATGGACAACAGCGTCACCTCCCTTCAAATCAACAAAGACGGGGAAGCCGTTCTTGGTGGTACCAAGAAGCTCTTCGATCAAGGTACCGACACTGTGTGGGGTGAAGGCGTCACACCGACCATGGTCAATCCGCTTCCTAAATAATCCATCACATTCCGGGAAATTCATCCAGCCGGGCGGTCCTTCGGGGCCGCCCGGTTTTTTTGTTGCCCGGCGGGAAATCGTGGGCGAAGGGTCGCCATCCACCATGTCCGAGCCAGAAACCAAGCCATCGCGGGCATTTTTGCCATATCCCGTATCGACGCTCAGCCCGCCGATCATCCCGAACGACCTCACCTCGTTCAAATCCCGCGGGATCTCCCAGGTCGAGCGCGACCTCCAGCAGAAGCTCATCGAAATCCGCGAAACCTACCTCGCCACCATCGACCACTTCAACTGGAACAAACTCGTCTATGAGGCGGAGATCCAGTTCGAGCCAATCATCGGCGGGACCTATCACCTCTACGAGATGCGCGGGCGCAAACTGCTTTCCATGATCGGCCCGGACGAGTGGCCGCAGAAGCACCTCGCCACGGTCCGGCTCAACATGGACCGGCAGTGGAAAATCGTCGAAACCGGCTCCGGCGTGGATTCCCGCGAGCTTTTCGGCAGTGTGGAAATGTGAAGGCCGCCTATCCGCGTTTCCGCTCCAGCAGGACGAGCATCATGAAGGAGAGGAACAAATTCAGTTCCTCGCGCGCGGTCATTTCGCCGAGTTTCTCGATTTGGAAACGGCCCTCCCAGAACGCGGGCTGCTTGGTCAGCCGCATCGCCGGAGCACCGCTGCTGCGGTTTGCCAGATAGCTCGGGTGCAGGAAATAACCGCTGAACATGCCGACGATCGGGATGTCGCTGACGATTGAATCCGCCACCTTGATCCAGGCGTTTTCCTCCCGGATCGAGAAGTCCGGCGAGTTGTCGCCGGGATTGAACGTCTCGTAATGCGCCTTCCAGATCGAGCGCCAGCCGCGGCGGCCGACGCTCCCGATCACCTCGCCGGCGGCATCCGTGGAATGGTAGCGGGCAGACCAGTCGATCATTTTGTTCGCCTTGATCTCTGCGAGGCGCGTGCCTTGGGATTTGTCCGTCCAGATTTCCACGTGCTCGCGGAATTTGAACATCTTCTGTTTGGTATAGAGGATCGTGCGGCCGGTGGCATCCGTCACCGTCGCCTGGCTGGCCAGTGCGAGGATCTTGAAGGAAAGCGTGAGCGGATACTGGATTCCCTGAAGCTGGCGGGAAATGTCATCGGTCGCCGGAATCGAAGGAATGGCAGGCGGCGCGTAAGGGTTCGGTGTTTCCATGGGCGGGAGGTATTTCAGATCCGGGGTAAAGCCAAGCTTGGTGATGAAGCTGACAAAGTCCTTGCTTTGTTTGGTATTTGGCAAATATTCAAAACATGAAGCAGGCTTGCGATGCCACGATGCCAAAAACTCCCGCGGATTTCCGCAAGGGCGCGGATGTCTTCAAGGCGCTGAGCAATCCCAACCGGTTGCTGATCGTCGATGCGCTCGGCCGGGGCGAACACTGCGTGGCGGATCTCACGAAGCTGGTGGGCTTGGATATTTCCACCGTGTCGAATCATTTATCGGTGCTTCGCAGCGTCGGGATCGTCGCCGACGAGCGACGAGGGACGCAGGTGTTCTACACGCTGAAGAATCCGTGCGTGCTGAACATCTTCTGCTGCCTCGATGATTTCCACGCCGACAAGATTTGATCATTTTTGCCCAATACTTTGAAACTTTCCAAAATCTAAAACCATGAAACAAATCCAAATCCTCGGAACCGGTTGCGCCAAGTGCAACAACCTCACCGCCGTCGCTGAAGCCGCCGCCAAATCAACCGGCGAGCCCTACACGCTCGAAAAAATCACTGACATCCGCCAGATCATGAGCTTCGGCGTGATGACCACTCCGGCGTTGGTGATCGACGGAAAAGTGATGGCTGCAGGCAAAGTGCCGTCCATCGATGAAGTCAAACAGATGCTGGTTCCATGAAAACGCCTGCCAAAGTGATGATCGTGCTCGGTGTGATCGCAGCCGCCGCCAGCATCATCGTTCTCAAACCGGCCCCCGTCGCCTCCGCCGAAGCCACCGTCGTGACGGACGCAAAGCTCCCGCGACTTCTCGACCTCGGCGCGGACAAGTGTGTGCCTTGCAAAATGATGGCACCCATTCTAGCAGATCTAAAAAATCAATACGCGGGCCGGATGACGGTCGAGTTCATCGACATCTGGAAGAACCCCGCCGCCGGGGAAAAATACGCCGTCGAAATGATCCCCACCCAGATCTTCTTCGATGCGGAGGGCCGGGAGCTCTTCCGCCACACCGGCTTCCTCGCCACGGAAGACATCCTCGCCAAGTGGAAGGAACTGGGCGTGCTCTTCCCCTAACGAATCATGATCGAGGAACTCTTCACCCACCTGAGCCATGCGGTCGAGGGCGCGCCGCAGGTCGCGCTGGCAGCCGCCGTGGTGTGGGGCGTGTTGAGCATCGTTCTCAGTCCATGTCATCTCGCAAGCATCCCGCTGATCGTCGGTTTCATCAGCGAACAGGGACTGGTGACCACCCGCCGCGCTTTCTGGACGTCCACGCTGTTTGCGGTCGGCATTCTGGTCACCATCGCCGCGATCGGGGCGCTCACCGCCGCGGCCGGAAGGATGTTAGGCGATGTGGGGCGCTATGGGAATTACTTCGTGGCGGTCATCTTTTTCGTAGTCGGCCTGCATTTGCTAGGTGTCATTCCGCTGCCGTTTTCCGGGCCGGGCGCGGTCGGAATCAAGCGCAAGGGAATGCTTGCCGCGTTGGCTCTGGGGCTCGTGTTCGGCGTGGCACTGGGTCCGTGCACCTTCGCCTACATGGCTCCGATGCTCGCCGTGACCTTCAAGCTTGCAGAGACCGCGCCCGTGTATGGTGCCGGGTTGCTGCTCGCCTATGGCCTGGGCCACTGTGCGGTGATCGTGCTGGCAGGCACCTTCACCGAGGTCGTCCAGCGGTTCCTCAACTGGAATGAAAACTCGAATGCCGTCAGCCGGATCAAGGGCGTCTGCGGCGTGCTGGTCGTGCTCGGCGGCTTCCGGATGATTTATACCGCGCCCTAACTCAACTTCCCATGTCCGCTACCTCAAAGACCGACACCCCGCCAGCGGGCCGTTTGCGCATCCTGATTTTGCTGGCCGTGGGGTTACTGGCTTGGTGGTTGGCTTACCGGTATCTCTCCGCATTCTCCGCCTGGTTCACTTATCAGGTCCTGTCGCTCGAAAAAGGTTCACACCTCGCGGCCGCGCTGGAGTTCTTCATTTTTGAAACCCCCAAGGTGCTGATGCTGCTGACGCTGGTGGTGTTCGCCGTCGGCATCATCCGCACGTTTTTCACGCCGGAACGCACGCGGCGGATTCTGGCGGGAAAGAGCGAGTTCGTCGGCAACATCCTAGCCGCCCTGCTAGGAATCGTCACCCCGTTCTGTTCTTGCTCGGCGGTCCCGCTGTTCATCGGCTTCGTCACCACGGGCGTGCCGCTGGGCGTGACGTTTTCCTTCCTGATCTCCGCGCCGATGGTGAACGAGGTGGCCTTGGTTTTGTTGTTGGGCTTGTTCGGCTGGAAAGTCGCAGGGCTGTATCTCGCCACCGGGCTGATGGTGGCGATGGTCGCCGGCTGGATCATGGGACGTTTGAAAATGGAAAGGCATGTCGAGGAATGGGTCTTCCAAATCCCCGGCGGCGTGGATGCGACCACTGATGAATTGGATTGGCAGGGCCGCATCCGCGCCGGGTGGGATGCAGTCAAGGACATTGTCGGCCGGGTGTGGATTTACGTGCTGCTAGGCATCGCCATCGGCGCTGGGATTCACGGCTACGTTCCCGAAAATTTCATGGCCTCGCTGATGGGCAGGGACGCGTGGTGGGCGGTGCCGCTGGCGGTGTTGCTCGGCGTGCCGATGTATTCGAACGCCGCCGGAATCATCCCGGTCGTGCAGGCGCTGCTCGGCAAGGGCGCGGCGCTCGGCACGGTGCTGGCGTTCATGATGTCGGTCATCGCCCTTTCCCTGCCCGAAGCCATCATTCTGAGAAAAGTCCTCAAGCCGCGGCTTATCGCCACCTTTTTCGGCGTGGTGGCGACCGGCATCCTGCTCGTCGGCTATTTGTTCAACGCGATCCTGTGATGCGAGGCAATCGGCAAACGGCGGGGCAGCGCGAATGAGATGGCGAAGGTGGCGGCGAGAAACAGAGATGAGGCAAGCAGGCAGCCGATGATGCCGCCGTCCATCCCCCAGCGGACGCCCGTTTGATAGAGAAGGCCGGAAAGCAGGGTTCCTGCGAGCCGACCGCAGGCGTTCGCCATGTAATAGATGCCCACGTTCATCGCCACCTTGTCGTGGTCTGCGTAGTCGAGGATGAGAAAGGAATGGACGGCGGAATTGAGCGCGAAGACCACTCCGAAAAGCACCAACCCGGCGACGACCACGACGGCTGGATCGAGATGCAAGGCAAGCCCCGCCGCGATTCCCAGGGGAATCAGGGCCAGCACGAAGGCGAGCCAGGTAGCGGCTTTGCCACCGGGATCCTTGCCGAGGAGAATGACTGGAGCGGAGGCTTGGACGATGCCGTAGCCGATGACCCACGCCGCCATGAAACCACCCGCCTGCCAGAATTTCCAGCCGAGCACGGAGGAGAGGAACACCGGCAGCGCGATCACGAACCAGACGTCCCGCGCGCCGAACAGAAACAAGCGCGCGACGGACAGAACATTCACCGCGCGATTCGGAGAGATCCATTGGCGGAAATCTGCCTTCCGTTTCACATCTCCCAGACCGCCGCGCGTCAGGGTCACCGCCAGGATGAGCGCGAGGGCCACCACGGCCATGAGCACCATGACCGCCGGTTGGAAACCGACAAGCGAGAGAAGCAGGCTGCCGGCGAAGAAGCCGAAGCCTTTGAGCGCATTCTTACTTCCCGTTAGCAAGGCGACCCAGCGGTAGAGACGGCCTTCCGCTTCACCGGCCACGAGCTTCACGGCGCTTTTGCTGCTCATTTTCGTGAGATCCTTGGCGATGCCGGAGAGCGCTTGCGAGGCCATCACCCAGACGACGGTTAAGCCGCCGACCGGCATGAACGCCAACATGCCGAGTGCCAGAAGCTGGGTCCCGAGCCCCATGAAAAGCGTGCTCTTGAGGCCGAACCGCGAGGCGAGCATGCCGCCGGTGAGGTTGGTGACAATTCCGAAAAACTCGTAGAGCAGAAACAACGAGGCGACCTGCAGCGCGCCGTAACCAAGCTGGTAGAAATAGAACAGCACGAGCATCCGGATGGCTCCGTCCGCCAGCGTGTCCGCCCAATAAGCGAGCGTGACGATGGCGTAGTTCCGGACGGCTGGACTGGTAGTGCTCATAACGAGGCGGCGACTTTTTGGGCCAGCTCGGCATAGCGGCTGGCGTAGCCCCACTCGTTGTCATACCAGGCGAGGATCTTCACCTGGGTGCCGTTGGTGACCATGGTGGAGGGCGCGTCGATGATGGATGAGCGCGGGTCGTCTTTATAATCCACGGATACAAGCGGGCGGGTCTCGTAGCCGAGGATGCCCTTGAGCGGTCCTTCCGCAGCAGCTTGCAGCAGGCCGTTAATTTCAGCCACGCTGGTTTCCCGCGAGACTTCGAAGACGCAGTCGGTGAGTGAGGCGTTCAGCAGCGGCACCCGCACGGCCACGCCGTCGAGCTTGCCTAGCAGCTCAGGAAAAATCATGCCGATGGCGGTGGCTGAGCCGGTCGATGTCGGGATGAGCGACTGGCTGGAGGCCCGCGCGCGGCGCAGGTCCTTGTGCGGCGTGTCGAGGATGGACTGGGTGTTGGTCATGTCATGGATCGTGGTGATCATGCCATGCTTGATGCCGATGCCTTCGTGAATGACCTTCACCACCGGGGCGAGGCAGTTCGTGGTGCAGGAGGCGGCGGTGAGCAGGTGGTGTGTGTCAGGCAGATAGAGATGATCGTTCACGCCCATAACGATGTTCAGCGCGCCGGATTTCACCGGTGCGGCGACGATGACTTTTTTCACGCCGGCCTTGAAATAGGCGTCGAGCTGCTCCGGCGTGCGGAATTTCCCGCTGGCTTCTAGCACGATATCCACCCCGAGGTCCCCCCATGGGACGGTCCAGAAATCCTTCTCACTGGTGTGACCGAGTGTTTTGCCATCGATGAAAACCTTGTCCGCCTCGCCGCGGATTTCGCGGTTCCATCGTCCGTGGACCGAGTCGAACTCGATGAGATGCGCCGAGACGATTCCATCGCCGCCGGTTTCGTTGAGGTGGACGAATTCGATCTCCGGGAAGTCCCAGCCCGCGCGAAGTGCGAGCCGTCCCATGCGTCCGAAGCCGTTGATGCCGATGCGTTTTTTCATGATTGATTTTGAGGTTAGGAAAGCCGGATGGAGGTTTCAGCGCGTGATTTGAACGGTGACGAAATTGTCACAATGCGCTGCCGGTGAAAAATCTGCGGCGCAACCAGAAGGAGACATGGACGAGGCCGATCAGCGCGGGCACTTCGATCAGCGGGCCGACGACCGCCGCGAAGGCGACACCGGATTCCAGGCCGAACACGGCGATGGCCACGGCGATGGCGAGCTCGAAATTGTTTCCCGCCGAGGTGAAGGCGACGCTGGCCGAGCGCGGATAGTCGGTGCCTAACTTGGCGGCCATCGCGAAGCTCACGAGGAACATGATCGCGAAATAGATGATCAGCGGGATGGCGATCCGCACCACGTCGAGCGGCAGTCGGACGATGGCGTCGCCCTTGTAGGTGAACATGACGACGATGGTGAAAAGCAGCGCGACGAGGGTGAGCGGCGAGATTTTCGGGATGAAGATGCTTTCATACCAAACCTCGCCCTTGAGCTTCACCAGCAGCACGCGGCTGGCGACTCCCGCCGCGAAAGGGATGCCCAGATAGATGAGGACGCTGTGGAAGATTTCCGCCATCGAGACATCCACCGCCACGCTTTTAAGCCCGACGTAGGGCGGCAGCACGGTGATGAAGAGCCAGGCGTAGGCGCTGTAGAAAAGGATCTGCGCGATGCTGTTGAGCGCGACCAGGCCGGCGGCGTATTCGCTGCTGCCCTTCGCTAGATCGTTCCAAACGAGCACCATCGCGATGCAGCGGGCAAGCCCTACCAGAATCAGTCCGACCATGTATTCCGGCTGGTCGCGCAGCAGCAGGATCGCCAGCACCCACATCAGCACCGGGCCGATGACCCAGTTCTGGAAGAGGGAAAGCCCGAGAATGCGCTTGTTGGCGAAGACCTTGGGCAGCTCGGCGTAGCGGACTTTCGCCAGCGGCGGATACATCATGATGATCAGCCCGACGGCCAGCGGCAGGTTGGTCGTGCCGACGGTCATCGGCGCGAAAAAGGCGGCGGGATCGTGGATGACGAAATTCCCCAACAGAACTCCCAGCCCCATGGCGGCGAAGATCCAGACCGTAAGATAGCGGTGCGTGAATGACATGTTTTTGGCGACGGCGTCGGACATGGCGGTGGAATGTTAGCAGCAGCCGGCCGGTCCGCAGCAGGAGGATTTCCCGCCGATGGCGGGCAGGCGGTCCAGCGCGGGCAGTCCGCAAAGCTCGGGCGCGAGGCACTCGGTGTGTTTGTGGGCGAGCAGGAGGACGACGGCGTCATCGGTGAGTTCGTGGCCGGCGAGGGTGTATTGGGAAATCACGCGGTCCTCGTATTCGATTTCCACGGGGATGGAATCGTCGGGAAGCAACGATGTCGCCTTGTCGAGGATGGAGGCCATCTTGCCGGTCTCGATGCGGTGATCGTAGTCCTCGCCGACCCAGATCTGGAGCTGGCAAGTGGTGGTTTCCCGCAGCGTGCCGCCGCAGTCGAGGAAGGTTTTGTGGAGGCGACCGACTTCGGTGACGTGGAAGGAGACGGGCACCGCGCCGCCGTCGGGCCGACGGATGCGGAAGAAGCGGTGGGAGTGCTCGGTGAGCAGGGATTTGAGTTCGGAGAGGTTCATGATTTGAGGGATTTGGGGCCGGGGCAGCAGCTGGTCTCGCGAATAGCGAGGCGGGCGAGGGCGCGGGTGGCGTCGGATCTCAGAACGGCGTCTTCGGACTCAAAGAATTTTTCCAAAGTGCCGACGAGCTCGCGATATTTCGGCTCGATGCGGAAATACGTCCATTTCTCACATTTCTCGCTTTCGAGCATCCCGGCCTTGCGGATAACCTGCACGTGGCTGGAAACCGAGGATTGCGGCATCTCCAGAATGTCCGCGAGCTCGCAGACGCAGAGCGCGTCCGCCAGCACAAGCCGCACGATCCGCCAGCGCGTGGGGTCCGCGAGCACGCGGGAAAATGTTACGATGCCATTCATCACGGGAAATATCGTGACGACAAGATTCGTTGCGTCAACGGTAAAATCAGGGCATGATGATTGCGCGGACGAGTTCGGTCCATCCGGTTTGAATTCTGGTCAGCTTTAGACCCGCAAAATCGATCCGCACAGCGTCGTTCAGTGTAAGATTGTGAAAACCTAGGCCGTATCGAACGCGAAGAGTAGTTGGCAACGCCTCCATATGCCACACAATCGCCAGGTGGAGGTCATGGAAGAAGTAAAGCGAACCTGAGAATCAGCAAATCATGCACAAAGATTTCGATCAAATCACCATGCGGGGACCGACCTCTTTGGCATTCATCATTGCGGTGCTTTTTCCAGCCTTCGCCTGCGCGGAAAAAATCGATTTCAACTCGCAGATCCAGCCGATCTTTTCGGAGAATTGCTACACCTGCCACGGTCCGGACGCCTCGAAGGTCGAGTCCGGCCTGCGTCTGGACCGCAGGGAGGACGCCCTGAAGGGCGGCGAGAGCGGCAAGGCCATCGTCCCGGGCGACCCCGGAAAATCCCTGATCATGGAGCGCATCACCCATCCGGATCCCGACGACGTCATGCCGCCGCCGGAGAAGAAGGACCGGCTCAAGCCCGGGCAGATCGCCCTCATCCGCCAGTGGATTTCCGAGGGCGCGGAGTGGGGCACCCACTGGGCCTTTGTCGCTCCCCTGCGCCCGCCCGTTCCCGTGGTGAAAAACCCTTCCTGGGTCAAAAATCCGATCGACCGTTTCGTCCTCGCCAAACTTGAAGAGCAAGGGCTGGCCCCTTCCGCCGAAGCCTCGCCCGCCACTCTCCTGCGGCGGCTCGCGCTCGACCTCACCGGTCTGCCGCCATCCCTTTCCGAACTCTCCGCGCCCTTCGATTTCCAAAAGGAAGCCGAGCATCTCATCTCAAACCCCCGCTTCGGCGAACGATGGGGCCGCGAATGGCTGGACGCCGCGCGCTACTCGGACTCCGCCGGATACGAGAAAGATCTCCCGCGAATGAATCATTTCTACCGCGACTGGGTCGTCAACTCGCTCAATGCAAACCTGCCCTACGACCAGTTTGTCATCAAACAAATCGCTGGCGATCTCCTGCCCGCACCCACCCAGGACGACCGCATCGCCACCGGTTTCCTGCGGAACTCCATGACCAACGAAGAGGGCGGCGCAAAGCCCGAGCAGTTCCGTATCGAAGGCATTTTCGACCGCATCGATGCCATCGGAAAATCCATGCTCGGCCTCACTGCGCAATGCGCCCAGTGCCACACCCACAAATACGACCCACTCACCCACGACGAATACTATGGCATGTTTGCCTATCTCAACGGCATCCGCGAAACCTCCATCCCCGCCTACACCCAGGATGAGCGGAATCTCATCGCTTCCAGCAACGAGAAGATCCACACCATCGAAGAAAAAATCCGGACTGGTCACCCGGCTTGGGAGAACGATTTTAAAAAATGGCAACAGGATCTTCTTGCCCTACCTCGGACCGAGTGGCAAGCGGTCGAACTCTATCAACTCGGCGATTCCGGTCAAAAATACCTGCCGCTGCCCGACAGATCCGTCATCAACATGGGCTACGCCGCCACCAAGAGTAACGAGACTTTCACCGGCACGGTCACTCTCCCTGAAATCCGCTCCGCCCGCCTCGAAGTCCTGAACGATCCCTACCTGCCGTTCTCCGGACCCGGTCGCTCCACCCTCGGCACCGGCGCGCTCACCGAGTTCAAGCTGATGGCCGGCCGCGCCACCGAGAAGCCTGCCCCGCTGCCTTTCATCCACGCCGTCGCCAGCGTCAACCCGCCAGTGGTGAAACTCGATCCCGCCCGTTTCCCCAAGGATGGCAACCGCTCCGCCGACGACCGAACGACCGGCCCCGCCGCTTTCGCCCTCGATGCCAACGAGAAAACCGCCTGGACCAACGAGACCGATCCCGCCCATAACAACGATCCCGCCGTCCTCACCTTCGAGCTCGCCGAGCCCTTCAAGACCGATGGCAAGGCCGATCTCACCTACACCCTTTCCCAGCAGCACGGCGGCTACAACTCAGACGACAACCAAAACTACAACCTTGGCCGCATCCGCCTTTCCCTCGCCGCCACCCTGCCCAACGCCCTCGATCAACTCCCACCGCTCGTCCGCGAGGCATTGGAAATGACTCCTGAAAAAAGGAACACGGAACAACAACGCCGCCTCTTCGCCCACTGGCGGGAAAACAACCCCGCCTTTGCCTCCGAGACCGCCGCGATCACCAAACTCTGCAAGGAACTTCCCCTCCCCACCTGGGCTCTCGTCGCCGCCGAGTCCGACACTCCTCCTGTTACCCGCCTCTTTGCGCGTGGCGAGCAAACCCAGCCCAAGCAGATCATCGTCCCCCATGTCCCGGCCTTCCTCCATCCCCTTCCGCAGGGCGACCCCAGCTCCCGCCTAACATTCGCGAAGTGGCTCGTCGATCCGAAGTCGCCCACCGCCGCTCGCCAATACGTCAACCGCCTCTGGCAAGCGTATTTCGGAATCGGCCTCGTCGAGACATCCGAAGACTTCGGCCACCAAGCCGCCCGCCCCTCACACCCTGAACTCCTCGATTGGCTCGCCTGCGAGTTCATGGAAAGCGGCTGGGATGTGAAACACATGCACCGTCTGATCGTGCAAAGCGCCACCTACCGCCAGGACTCGATCGCCACTCCCAGTTTGCGTGAATCCGACCCCAAGAACCGCCTGCTCGCCCGTGGCGCGCGTCTCCGCGTCCCTGCGGAAACCGTCCGCGACATCCAGCTCGCCAGCAGCGGCCTGCTCGATGAAACCCTCGGCGGACGCAGCGTTTTCCCACCCGCTCCCGCCTATCTTTTCCAAAAACCCGCCTCCTACGGACCGAAAGACTGGATCGTCGAAACCGATTCCAACCGCTACCGCCGCGCCCTCTACACCTTCCGTTTCCGCTCCGTCCCCTACCCCATGCTCGTCGCCTTCGACGCACCCACCGGCGCCACCTCCTGCGTCCGCCGCAGCGCTTCCACCACTCCACTGCAAGCGCTCGTCACGCTCAACGAGCAGGTCTCCGTCGAGGCCGCGCTCGGCCTCGCCCACCGCATCCTAACGGATCAGGGCGCGCTGGAGCAAAGGATCGCCCGCGCCTTCCAGCGCTGCACCTCCCGCCTGCCGGATGCGGAGGAAATTTCCACCCTCGTCTCTGTTTACCAGACCGGCCTCACCACCACCCCTGCCGAGGCGAAGCTGCTTTTGGAAAACCACCGACCCGCCACCCTCGATCTATCCGCCCACCCGCTGCCCGAGCTGGCCGCCGCCGCCGGAGTCGCCCGCGTGTTGCTCAACCTCGATGAAACCATCACCAAGAACTAACTCATGTTCCCGCACTCCACACTCGCCGACACCCAGCGCTCGTTCTCCCGCCGCTGGTTCATGAAGGATTGCGGCCTCGGCCTCGGCTCCATCGCGCTCGCCTCCATGTTAGGAAAAGGCAGCGCCTCCGCCGCAGCCTCCATCATCGATCCCCACGCGCCGAAATCCCCGCAATTTCCCGCCAAGGCCAAGAACGTCATCTTCCTCTTCATGGGCGGCGCGCCCAGCCACCTCGATCTCTTCGACCACAAGCCGGAGCTCGTCCGCATGGACGGGAAAAGCCCGCCCGCCGAGCTGCTCAAAGGCTATCAGTCCGCCTTCATCCGCCCGGAGAACAAGCTGCTCGGCACCAAGTTCAAGTTCCAGCGCTACGGGAAATGCGGCATGGAAATGGCGGAGATCCTCCCGCACCTCGGCTCGTGTGCGGATGACATCGCCCTCATCCGCTCGATGCACACGGACGCCTTCAACCACGCCCCCGCGCAGATCCTCATGTCCACCGGCTCCCAGCAGTTCGGGCGGCCATCGCTCGGCTCCTGGGTCAGCTACGGCCTCGGCTCGCAAAACGGCAACCTGCCCGGCTTTGTCGTCATGTCCTCCGGCCAGAAAGGCCCCTCAGGCGGCAACAACAACTGGTCCTCCGGCTTCCTCCCCACCGTCCACGACGGCGTCTCCTTCAACTCTGTCGGCGATCCCGTCCTCTACCTCTCCAACCCCAAAGGCATCACCCGCGAGACCCAGCGCCGCACCATCGACGCCGTGAATTTCCTCAACCACAAGCGCTTCGAGTCCATCGGCGATCCCGAGATCAACTCGCGCGTCGCCGCCTTCGAGATGGCCTTCCGCATGCAGGACGTCGCCCCCGAAGTCACCGACATTTCGCGCGAACCCGAGGACATCCGGAAAATGTACGGCGCCGAGCCCGGCAAGGCCTCGTTCGCCAACAACTGCCTGTTAGCCCGTCGCCTCGTCGAGCGCGGCGTCCGCTTCGTCGAGCTCTTCCACGAGTCATGGGACCAGCACGGAAACCTCTCCAAGGACCTCCAGAAAAACTGCAAGGACGTGGACCAGGCCTGCGCCGCCCTCTTGAAAGATCTCAAGCAGCGCGGCCTGCTGGATGAAACCCTCGTCATCTGGGGCGGCGAGTTCGGCCGCACCCCCATGGTCCAGGGCGGCAACGACGGCCGCGACCACCACCCCAACGCCTTCACCATGTGGATGGCCGGCGGCGGCGTCAAAGCCGGCATCCAACACGGCAAAACCGACGAACTCGGCTTCAACGCCGTCGAGGACAAGGTCCACGTCCACGACCTCCACGCCACCATCCTCCACCTGCTAGGCTTCGACCACACCAAGCTCACCTACCGCGCCCAAGGCCGCGACTTCCGTCTCACCGACGTGCATGGCAATGTTGTCGGAAAAATCCTGGCCTGAACCAAGCATCGGAAACGCGGCTGCGGCATCTCGCCACATCGAATGGCGGAACCTCCCGTCTCCGGGGATCAATAGCTCCGGCCCCAGATCGCGAAGGTGGTCGTTTCCTCGCCGGTGAGGATGCACTTGCCGCTGGTGGCGTGGAGGGTTGCCGGGAGGTTGGCTTCGGCGATGGGCAGGCAGCGGATGGTGATTTTGTGCTGCTTGGAAAGTTCTTCCTCCTGCTCGCGGGTGCCGGCCCACGGGGTGTAGAGCCAGCCCGGATTTTCCGTGGTCCAGTGGCCGTGGAACACGTCGAGGCGGGTGCAGAAGGTGATGTTGCCGTTGCGGAAGGCGGTGGCGCGGGCGAGCAGGGACTGGTGGATTTCGCCGAGAATCTCGGGGGCGCGCTGGATGAAGGATTCCTTGTCGGCGAATTCCTTTTCGGAAATCGGCTGGTCGCGGCGCTGCACGCAAATCTTGCGGGTCTCGATGTCGCGCGGCCCGATCTCGATGCGGATCGGCACGCCTTTCTTGATCCACTCCCACTTTTTCACGCCGCCGCTGAGGTCGCGGGTATCGACGTGGACGCGGAGGGTGTCGCCGTGGAATGTCTGGTGGCGGAGGGTTTCGGCGAGCGCCTGGCAGGAGGCGAGCACGGCTTCGCGGGTGTCTTCCTTGGGCGTGATCGGGAGAATGACGATCTGCTGGGTGGCGACGCGCGGCGGCAGGACCAAGCCGTCGTCATCCGAGTGAGCCATGATCAGCGTGCCGATGAGGCGGGTGGAAACGCCCCACGAGGTGGTGTGCGCGTGCTGGACGGTGCCGTCGCGACCGGTGAAGGAGATGTTCTGCGCCTTCGAGAAATTCTGGCCGAGGTAGTGGGAGGTGCCGGCTTGGATGGCTTTGCAATCCTGGACCATCGCCTCGACGGTGAAGGTCATTTCCGCGCCGGGAAATCGCTCGTTCTCGGTTTTTTCGCCGGGGATGACGGGGATGGCGAGGTGATCGCGGAGGAATTCCTCGTATTGGCCATGGATCATTTTCGTTTCGACGATCGCTTCCTCCTTGGTCTCGTGGGCGGTGTGGCCTTCCTGCCAGAGGAACTCGGCGGTGCGGAGGAAAAGCCGCGGGCGCATTTCCCAGCGCATCACGTTGGCCCACTGGTTGATGAGCAGCGGCAGGTCGCGGTAGGATTCGATCCAGCGGGCGAAGGCCGCGCCGATGATGGTCTCCGAGGTCGGCCGGATGACGTAAGGCTCGGCGAGTTCGCCGGAGGGGATCATCTTGGTCTTGCCGGTGAGCGGGTCTTTCACGACTTCGAGGCGGTGGTGGGTGACCACCGCGCACTCGGTGGCGAAGCCTTCGGCGTGTTCCGCTTCTTTTTCCAAATAGGAGAGCGGGATGAGCAGCGGGAAATAGGCGTTCTGGTGGCCGGTGGCCTTGAAGCGGCGGTCGAGCTGCTGCTGGATGAGTTCCCAGATGCCGTAGCCCCACGGCTTGATCACCATGCAGCCGCGGGTTTCCGAGTTTTCCGCGAGGTCGGCGGCTTTGATGACTTGCTGGTACCACTCGGGGAAATCCTCGGAGCGGGTCGGGGTGATGGCGGTCTTTTCTGAGGACATGGTGGCTGCACCCATTGGAATCACGCCGCGCCGGAAAGAGCATCAAAAATTTCTCCCGGACCGCGACTTTGGGCGGCGGGAAATTTTCCGGAAAATCGTGAGTTGGGGGTTTGACAGGGCGGGGC
>JBFZFJ010000142.1:0-7509 GCA_041306405.1 Verrucomicrobiales bacterium
GACGAAAAGATAGGCGTGGGCCAGGCGCTTTTGGGCGATGGCATTGCGAAGGGTCCTCACGACGTGGTCCTGTCCGAGGACGTCGTCGAAGGTTTTGGGTCGGTATTTGCGGGCGAAGACCTGATAACTCACGGCGGTGAGTGTAGGGATGGCGGCGGGTTTGTCATGGCCGAGTTTTCAGGAATCGGAAAAATACTGGATTGGCGGGCGCGAAAAGTTTGTGGGACGGGGGTTGAAGGATGCCGGGTTGCTGCTATGCATCGTGAAACATGATCGATCGAAAATCCTCCAAACGCAGCAAATCCAAGGGTTTTCCCCGGCTGGGCACGATCTTTCTGCTGCTCATCGTCGCGGGAATCGGACTCTGTTTCACGAATTTCCAGGGAAAGGTGAAACGCGGCCTGCGTGAGATCTTCTCGCCGAAGCCGGTCGTGGTTTCCCCCGCTAAGGAGGACATTTACCGCCAGGCCGAGGCGCGGATCCGGGCGGAGTTGGAGGAGAAATACGAGCGCGACATCGCCGCGCTCAAGAAATCCCTCGAGGACGCGGAAAAACAAAACGCCGAAGAAGCCGCGCCCGCTCCGGAGCCTGATTTGGGGACGATCACCGACGTCCGGAAACTCCGCTCCGGCATTCCATTCAAGACGGCGGTGAAGATCGAAAAGGGCGGGATCGCGTCCAAGGAGCGCGTGGACGAAGCGAGCTACACCGCCACTTACGAGCTTTCGCTGCGACTGCCGACGCCCGCGAAAACCATGGCCGAGCTGGAAACATCCAGCCCGGATCTCGGTAAAATGCTCCCCGGACTTTCGCCGCTCGTCGAGAAAGCCGAGGTCTCCAACTGGTTCGGCAAGCTTTACGAAAACAAGGCCGGCCGCGTCCGTCGCGATGCCAACTCGCTCAACGAACTCCTCACCAAGCACAACATCTACGACTGCGAGACCATCCTCCACCTCAAGTCAGCGAGCGGCCGCAAGGTGTTTTTCCTCCAGTCGGAAATGGACGTGGTGTCGGACGGTTCGGACGGCGACCGCCTGCCGGAAATGCCCGCGGAGATCGTAGATTCCCCGAATTACCAGCCTTTCACCAGCTACGGTTGGCCCAAGAAAACCCAGGTGCCGAATCCGATGGTCGCCGGGTGGGAGCGGCGGATCGGCCTCGCCCAGAAGGAACTCGCCGCGCCCGCGACCACCGCCGCCCGCAAGACCTGGCTGCACGACCGCGTCAAGTTTCTCAAGCGCGGCATCGACGATCTCAAAGCCCGCAGCTTCCTTGTTGCCGATTACGATCCGTTCATCGTCATCCCCGTGGATATTCTAACTTCCAATGACGCGTTCGCTCCGAACGTGGGCGATTACGCGGTGGTGATCCATGGCGGGAAAATCTATCCATGCATCGTCGGCGATGGCGGCCCGACCTTCAAAGTCGGCGAAGGCTCGCTGCGCTTCGCCCGCGAGCTCAACCCGAAAGCCTCCTCCTACAGCCGCCCGGTTTCGGATTTGAAAGTCAGTTACCTCGTCTTTCCCGGCAGCCGCGAGGCCGAACGCGGACCGCCGGATTTCGAGAAATGGCGTCAGCGCTGTCATGAGTTGCTAGGGGAGATCGGCGGACTCGGCGAGGGTTATGCGCTCCATCAATGGCAGGACACCTTGCCGAAACCAACGCCCCCGGCTCCGGTTCCAGCGATCACTCCTCCGTCTCCAACATCCGACGCAGCCGCTCCCGCGACAGCGCCCGAATGACCTTCACCAGAAGCAGCAGGCAGATCAGCGTCACGCCTGTTTCCAACAGCGGTGCCGGTCCGCGCGGCCGCTCTCCGGCCATGAAATTCGCCAGATCCGGCAAGTTCCCCAATCCCCGAGCCGCGCCTAGCAGAGCCAGCACGCCCGCGCCGATGATGCCGTGCCACTGCATTTTGATCGAAAAAATCCCGCAGATCACGATGCCGCCGCCCAGCGTGAGCGCGCCTTGGAGGAAGCCGGGGGCCTGGGCTTTATCCAACACCGAGAGCGCCGCCACGCCCATCCCCAGAATCGCCAGGCCGCAAAGGAAAATGTAAAACCGCATGGCCGGACTTGAAGCGATCTTCCGGCCGCAAGCAAGCTTGCAGGGTTTACAAGCGCCGCGCCGTCGCCAGAATCCCCGCCGATGTCCCAGCTCTGGTCCAATGGTGAATGGTTTGATTCCGAGGATTTCCCCGTGTCGCCGCTCGACCGCGGGGCCATCCTCGGGCTCGGCTTGTTCGAGACGCTGCTCGCTTTGGACGGCGTGCCCGTCTTCGCGGACCGCCATCTCGCGCGACTGCTGGCGGGTTGCGAACGGCTGCGATGGAACGTCCCGCTGCCCGATTTCCATGAAACCGCGAAGGAATTGTTAGCCCGCAACAGTCTCACTTCCGGCCGCGCGCGCATCCGGCTCGCCGTCTCCGGTGGCAGCGGCGCCATCGATGACCTGGCTCCGGGAAAGGACCGGGTGGTCACGATGATCGCGCTGCCTGTGGACGCCGCCCCCGCCAGCCTGACGGTGAATCTTTGCCGGTGGCCTCGGAACGAAAACTCGCCGCTCGCCGGCTTGAAATGCGCCTCCTATGCGGAAAATCTTGTCGCCCTCGATCACGCCCGGCGACTGGGCTTCGATGAGACGCTTTTCCTCAACACCGCCGGCCAGCTCTGTGAAGCGGCCACCGCGAATCTGTTTCTCGTGAAGGACGGCGCGCTCCTCACGCCGCCGCTCGCATCCGGCTGCCTGCCGGGCATCACCCGTGGAGTCGTCATCGAACTCGCGGCGCGACACGGGATTTCCTGCGGGCAGCGCGATCTAACGACAGCTGACCTGCACGCCGCCGACGAGTTGTTCGTCACCTCCTCGATTCGCGGGCTGACCGGCGTCTCCCGCTTTGAAACCAAAGACCTTCCGCCCGGCCCGGTCACCCGACTCCTGCGCGCGGCATGGGACGCCGCCACTCGATAGAAACGCCGTGGTCATCGCATTTCACAAGCCGTATGGAGTTCTCTGCCAGTTCACGCCGGATCTGCCGGGGCAGAGGACCTTGGCGGATTTCGGCTTCCCCGCGGGTGTCTATCCGGTCGGGCGGCTGGACATGGATTCCGAGGGGCTGCTCTTGCTCAGCGACGAGCCGGGATTCAACAACCGCCTGTTAGACCCGGAGACGGCGCATCCGCGGACCTATCTCGCGCAGGTCGAGGGCACTCCCACGCCTGATGCCGTGGCGAAGCTCAAACTCGGCGGGATCCTGATCCAAGGTTACCGCACCCGTCCCTGCCAGGCGCGCCTGCTTGAGGTGGAGCCGGTGGTCGCGCCGCGTGATCCGCCGGTGCGCTTCCGCCGGGCGATTCCCACGGCGTGGCTGGAGCTGCAATTGATCGAAGGGAAAAACCGGCAGGTCCGGCGGATGACTGCGGCGGTGGGTTTTCCAACCTTGCGCCTGATCCGGGTGGCGATAGGCCGGCTTGATTCTATCAGTCTGGCGCGAGGCGGGTGGGTCGAACTTGATCCCGACGAGATCAGGCGGATCTGGCAGAAGTAGCGGGAAGGAGTTCCTCCGGACTGCCCCGATCACTGGGGGGCGACCGGGGCGGCGACACACATACTATGCTGGGGGGAGCCCGCGTTCCGAGTCTCAGAACCATGGAGGCGGGCTAAGAAAGTGATAAGCGGAGAAAAGCACCAAAACCGGCCGTAAGAGCCTGTTTTTCCGGGATTTCTTGAAATCGGACCCGTTCATCAACGAGCGGCCTTGCCGACGAGTTGTTCAACATGCATCTGATAGCCGGAGCAAAGCGTCTTTAACTCGCCGGCGGCGGAGCTGGATTTGGCGAGTCGTTCCAGCGCGGCTTTGTTGAGGAATTCCCGGCCGCGGTTGCGTGAGGCGAACAGGTCGATTTCGATGACGATCCGTGGTCCTCGGTCGGTTTGGACGACCGGGTAGAGAGGATGAATCGACTTGCCCTGCTGGTCGATTTGCATTCCCACCGCCGTCCAGGTCTTGCCCTGATAGGTGCCGGTGATGACCGGCTTTTCCTTGCTGCGGCGAGAGCCGATGATTTCGTAGCCCAGATTCTGAAGGACGGCCGATCCGCTCAGCGGGTCACTCAAGCGGGCGACGAGACGAAGCGCGGCCTCGACATCGCCGCGGCGGGTGGCGTCAAGCCACGGCTCCACGATTTTTTGCGCGTCGTCCTTGGTCGGCGCCTGGATGGCGTGGATTTTCTCCAAAACCGGGCAGTCGAGGAGGAGTGACTGCTGCCATTGATCCGGCCAGCGCGCGGTCTCCGAATCCACCCAGCCTTGAAATTTCCCGCAGGTGGTGCTGGCGGGTTCCGGGGTCCAAAGCCAGCCGCCGGGGGATTTCTCAAAATAAAGCGCTCGAGCGTCGAAGCGGTCGGGCTCGCGGGCCGAGAACCATTGGAAAATCGCCACCGCCGCCGATTCGTCCGCTCGGAATGCGAGCGGCATGGCGTGACGGACCGCCGCGGGGTCGTGGAGCGTCCACCAGATTTGTGCCGCCTGAATGCAGGCTTTGCGCGCGGCGTCGGGGTTTTCATCAAGCTTGGAAATCGCGAGCAAAGATTGGAAATTTCCATTTCGGAGCTCGGCGAGCAATGTCTGCCGGGCAAGTTCCGCGGTGGCTTGCGGCTTCGGAGGGTGAGTGGCGGTCCAGTTCTTGGGAAACGCGTCGCGGAGATCCGAGTCGAGGTCGTCCTCCGCTTGATCGTCCGGATTCTCCTTCGTCTCCAAAAACCGGGCGGGCGGATCGATCTGCCAGAGGGCGTCGGGACCTTTTGCGAGCTGGAAATGAACCACCTCGATCCGCGGCCCGGCGCTGGCCGGGTCCAGACAGGCGATGGAAATGAGGGCGTGCCCGTCTTCCTCCTCATGATGGACCATCACCCGCGCGACTTCCGGCGCGACGAGCAGCCGCCATGGTCGCGGCGCTTGCGAACCCGCGGTGACGGCGAGATCGGCGGCTTTCAGGCGGGCCGGCCAGTCCTCGGGCAATTTCGCCGCCAGGCCGCCCAAAAAACCAAGCACCGAGGGCAAGTCCCCGCGCTCACACGCCGCGAGAAACCGCTCGCCGACCTGCTTGGAATTGAGATTCCGCAGATCCGCCGCCGACAAGTTCGCCTCGATTTTCCGGCGCATGCCGCTGATCGACTGCTCGCGGAGCTTTTCCAAATCGACCACCTGTTCGCGGAGCATCCAGTTTTCGAGGAGTTCGAGACGGCCGCGGAGCGCGGTCGCGTAGCCGGCGCCGACGTTTTCAAACGAAGCGGGCAGGGGAGCAGCCGACCACTCCGCGCCTCGCTTCACCAACGCCACGGGAAACACCTGCAAGCGGCTCGGATCGAGGCCGCCGATTTTCCGCACCAGCACGGCCGCGAAATTCTCATCCAGTTTCACCGCGCCGACTTGCAGCGGATCGCTGCCCAGATCGCGGGCCATGCGGTCGAGGCGGCGGGCGATCTGGCGCTTTTTATCATCGGCCGTTAGCGGGGAAAGCGCGGTGTCGCCGCCGGGGCTCAGATCGAGCTTCCGCTGCCGCACCTTTTCGAGGAAATCGATGGCGGCCTTGCCCGGATCGCTCGGTGCGGCGTGCGCGGTCATGGCGGCCGCGAGCAGGACGGGGAGGAATTTCACTGCGGAACCTTTAGCGCATCCGCAGGCGGACGAAAGCGAAGAATTCATTCTCCCGGCGGTTACTCGTCCACTGGCAGGAATTCCGGCAAGCTGCCTGTCACTCCAGCCAGACGCGGATTTGCTTCCCACGATTCACGATTTCCAAAAATCCTCGCGCCCATCCGCTGGAAATAATCGCTGCCGTTTCCACCGTCCGGGGAAATTTGCCGCAACGGGTCGCCCTTGGCCGTCTTCTGGATGACCCAGGAAATCGCGAGACGGCTGTCCACCATGCTCTTCTTGCTGCCCCAGATCCGGCTCTCCGGGAAACGCAAATCGCCGAGCCACGCGCCTTGCGCGTTCGGGCGCGCGAGCCACCAGCCGTCGGTCCATTGCGTGAGCGTTCGGGTTTGGCGCATTTCGGCCACGGCGGCGAGCGCGTCCCTGCCTTTCGGGTAGGTCGTCCAGCGCACCGGCGTGGAGTGCAGTTCGAAAATCGTCCGATAGCCCACCCGGAGTTCGTCACCGCAATCCACCACCGCGCGCCAGAGCAGGATATTATAAGGAGTGGGCGACTCCATCCGGCGCTCGTATTTTACCCCGCGCCGCGCCAGATCCGCCTCGAATCCGGCCGATGCCACGAATTTCATCCCCACGCCCAGCAGCGCATACCCCGCGCTCAGGCCGAGGCCGAGGAAGCACCATTTTCTCCGCTTCGAGGGCGGCGGAGTCTTCTTCCCGCGCGGCTTTTTCTGCTTTTCCTCCCGCAGAAACGCCATCCAAAGCACCGTCACCACCAGCGGTCCGCTGAACAGCAAATCGCCGGGCGGCAGGCAATCAAACGCCACCCGCTTTCCAACAAACGGCCACAACACCGCCGCGCCTTCCACCGTCAGGCACTCCGCCAGCACATGCGCGCCCCACACCGCAGCCACCAAGCCGCCCGCTTGCGGCTTCGTGATCTTGTCCTTCTGCCAGATTTTCGCCAGGCCGTGAGCCAGCCCGTAGGCCGCGGCCCCCATCAGCAAGAGCGAATGGCTAACACCCTGGTGCCACGCCAGTTTTCGCGCCGTGTCCAAAAACGGGAAAACCAACACGTCCAGCTCCGGCAAAATCCCAAGCAGCGCCCCCCAAGCCAGCGCCCGGTTTCCCAGACGCTTGCCCATCAGCCACTCTCCCATCGCCGCGCCCAGCGCCGCCTGCATGATCCAATCCACCCCGCGACAATGCCCGGAAATCCCCAATCGGAAATCCAAAATCTCAAATTCTTATCCCGCTCCACCGCCTGCAGCGGAAACCCCGGTGGTGGCTTTTTCGTCGAACTCCCGCTAAAACAATTGCAAAAACCCCGCGACCGGCTTCGCTCCTCCACGTCCCCACTGGGACTTCCTTACCGTCACATTATGAAAACGAAACACCTCCTCGCGGCCTCCTGCGCCGCTTTCCTCGGCTTCACTTCCGCCTTCGCCGGCGGCGAAGGGTGGACCCACGACTTCGCAGCCGCCAAGAAACAGGCCGCCGATGAGAAGAAAGACCTGCTCATCGACTTCACCGGCACCGACTGGTGCGGCTGGTGCATCAAGCTCAATGAAGAAGTCTTCATCCACGCCCCCTTCAAGGCTGGCGTAAAAGACAAGTTCGTTCTGGTGGAACTCGACTACCCGCAGAAGCCCGAGAACGTCGCCAAGCTTTCCGAAGAAACCAAGGCCCAGAACAAGGAACTCCAAGCCAAGTATGACATCAAAGGCTGGCCCACCATCCTGCTCTGCGACGCCGAGGGCAGGCCCTACGCCAAAACCGGCTTCCAAAAGGGCGGCCCTGAAAAATACGTCACCCACCTCGACGAGCTTCGCGCCAAGAAGGACGTCCGTG
>JBFZFJ010000143.1:0-4888 GCA_041306405.1 Verrucomicrobiales bacterium
AGATCAAGCTCTGGGTTTACGATGAAATGCGCTATGGACTCCACCCATTGGTGCGGCGCGTCTGGTCGTTGAAGGGAGTGAGGGTGGTCACGCCGGTGGAGCGCCGCTTCGAATGGGGCTACCAGCCGAGTCCTGTCTTTGTTTTTGAACAGCTACCTGCGCTCCGAACTAAACGGTTCGAAGAAAACCATATGCCTATTTTATTAAGCTAAATGGTATTACGCGATCGCGTGGCGCAAACATCTGTCGGCAAACATCTTGCGCCACAATCGTCAGAATGTAGTATCTGCCGTGAAATGGTGTTGGGTCCCCCCACTCCTGACCACCCCGGCACGGCGCATGCTGTGCCTCCAATCCCCCTGTTTTATGAATTTTCCCAAACGTATCGGTTTGTCCATTTGCGCTGTCCTTTTTCTATCAGAAATAGGCGGCGCGGCCTTGACCAAGGTCCTCGTCATTGAGGGTGCCAGCAATCACGACTGGCAGCGCCGGATCGAGAATCTCCGGTCCGTTCTCTCCCGCGACGGCTCGTTCCAAATGGACGTCGCCCTCGTGCCGCAGGATGTCGCCAGCCCGGAGTGGGCGGTGTGGAACCCCAATTTTTCCAACTACGATGTCGTCCTCTCCGGCTACAGCAACGCCACCGGAGGCGCGTCCTGGCCACCCGCCGTCCAAACCGCCTTCGCGGCCTACGTCCAAACGGGCGGCGGTTTTCTCGCCTTCCATGAGGCGAACCAAGCGTTCACCAACTGGCAGGAATATCAGAAGATCGTCGGTCTCACCTGGCACGACGCCGATACCGGCACCGCCTTCACGGTGAATGCTGACGACTCGCTGCTAGTTCATCCTCCCGGCTCCGGCTCGTTCACCGGTCACGGCGCCCGCGCCAACGTGCTGGTCAAACGCCACGGCCTGCCCGCCGTCCATCCGATCCACGCAGGCCTGCCGAACTCGTGGTTCGCCGCCGATTTGGAGGTCGTGCGTTTCCCCCGTGGGATCGCTCCGGATCTAGCGGGAAAAGTGACGATCCTGTCGTACGCCACCGACCCTGATCCCGACCCCGATCCACCGGAAGGCCAGCCCGCGCTCCAGCATCCGGTCGAGTGGACGGTGGCTTACGGCACCGGCCGCGTTTACGCCTCGACCTACGGCCACATCTGGGAGGACCAGGAGGAACCCGAAGGGATGCGCTGCGCCGCGTTTCAGGAAACGCTGGTCCGCGCCCTGAAATGGTGCGCCCAAAAAGATCCCGGCACCGCCGTGCCCTCGGATTTCCCGAGCACGAGCGCGGTCTCGCTCCGCCCTTACACCGAGGGCGTCGCCGGCTTCGGTGGTGGCAAGCCCGTCGCGCCCTTTTCCAACGGAAAACTCCCCACGCTGTCCATCGTTCCCACCGAGGTCGATACCGTCGCCGCCTTCCCTAACCTTGGCTGGGAGTCGCCGATCGCCGCCCTGCCATGGCCCGGATCTGGCAGCGAAATGATGGTCGCTGAAATGGACGGCCGGATCTTCCGCCTCCCGGACAACGACGCCGCGACTCCGGCGCAACTCGCCACCGCCCTCGATATCCGTGACCGCGTCTGGTACATGAACTGGGATCAGGGAGCTCCGACCCACAAACACGGCGGCATCCTCGGCTGCGCCTTCCATCCGCAATTCGGGCAGCAGAGCGCCGGCAAGGATTTCCTCTACGTTTACTACCTCCATCATTCCACGGATAATCCGGATGCGGTCATTGACTCGAACAATCCCTATTACGCCCGCCTCTCGCGCTTCGCCTGGGATCCCGAGACCTCGGCTTTCAACCCTGCCAGCGAGTCGATCATGATCCAGCAGTTCGACACCGTCAAAGGCCATGATGGCGGCGGACTGGTCTTCGGCGGCGACGGGTTCCTCTATCTGAGCCTCGGCGACGAGGGCACGGAGAGCGCCGAGTCCACCCCGCACACCCAGAAAATCAACGACCGCGTGCGCTCGGGAGTCTGGCGGCTGGACGTGGACATGCGCGGAGGCGTGGTCAGCCATCCGATCGTCAACCAGCCCGCGGAACCACCGTTGCAGGCTGGCGAAATCAACGTCAACACCTACACCCAGGGCTACTACATCCCGAATGACAATCCCTGGGTCGGCGTGACGGGAGCGCTCGAGGAATACTACGCCATCGGCCTGCGCGAACCGCACCGGATGACTTACGACCCGGTCGGCAACCGCTTCTGGATCGGCGACGTGGGCGCGGCGAACTGGGAGGAAGTGGACGTGATGGACCAGCCGGGCCTCAATTTCCAGTGGAACTACAAGGAGGGCACCGCCGACGGTGTCCGCGTCAAACCCGCCCCCCTGATCGGCACCGAGCGCGGGCCGGTCTATCAATTCGACCACGCCCAGGGGAATTGCATCATCGGCGGCTACGTTTACCGCGGCACGGCGATTCCCGAACTCGCCGGGAAATACATTTTCGGCGATAACAGCACCCAGCTCTACTACGCGCTGGAATACGATCCAGATACTAACGCCACGCTCTCCGTGACGCAGATCGGCCAAGGCCGCGCGGGTACGATCTGGAACGGCATCAGTTCTTTCGGCGTCGATTCGAGCAACGAGCTGCTCCTCCTGCAAATGGGCGCGGGCACCGCGGGCGGCGGCAAAATCTCCCGCATCAAGCGCGCCGGCACCATCAGCGGCCAGACTTGGGAATATCCGCCGCTGCTCTCCCAAACCGGGGTTTTCTCCGACCTCGCCACGCTCACGCCCGCGCAAGGGATGGTTCCGTATGACGTCAACATGCCGCTCTGGTCCTCCGGACTATCGAAAAAACGCTGGGTGATGATTCCCAACGACGGAGTCCCGAACTCGCCTGCGGAGCAAATCACCTACAGCGACAATCAAGCCTGGCAGTTCCCGGTGGGCACCGTCTTCGTCAAGCACTTCGCCCGCCCGGACAATGACGCGCCCCTTGAGACACGCCTCTTCGTCCACGGCAACGACGGCTGGGGCGGCGTGACCTACAAATGGCGCGCCGGCGGCACCGAGGCGGACCTGGTCGAGGACGGCCTCGTCGAGCCGCTCACGCTCGACGGACAAACCTTCGACTACCTCTATCCGTCGCGCAACCAGTGCATGCAGTGCCACCTGCCGGGCAGCGGCCCTGTCCTCGGATTCCGCACCCGCCAGTTGAACCGCAGCATGGCCTATCCCGGCGGCGTCACCGCCAACCAGATCGAATCCTTCAGCGCCGCCGGCTTCATCCCGAGAAACCTCAAGGCTGCGGATCTCGCCACCGTGATGACCTCCGGCGACATCCGCGACCCGAATCTATCAGACGAGAAATACGTCCGCTCCTACCTCGACAGCAACTGCTCGCACTGCCACCAGCCGGAAGGCAGTTCCCGCGCGTTCTTCGACGCCCGGTTCACCACGCCGCTCACCAACCAGTCGCTCGTCTGCGGCCCCTTGATCGACGGCCTCGGCCTGCCCGCGCCCGCGGTGATCAAGCCCGGCAGCCTGGACAACTCCGTGCTCTTCCAGCGCATCAGCGCGCACAACTCGCCCATCGTGATGCCGCCGATCGCCCGCGGTCCGGTCGATCACGCCGCCGTCGCGCGGGTGGCTAACTGGATTCTCTCGATGAACGCCGACTCGTGCACCAAGTCGCAGAGCTTCTTCGGCGGCGGTGCCCTCGGCATCACCGGCGCACCCGGGGAAGCCACCGGCGGCGACGTTTGGAAATCCAACATGGTCATCCAGAAAAACGCCACTTACACCAATACCGGATCCAGTCCCGTCACCCTGCGGCTCGACCGCTTTTCCTTCCACGCGCAGCTCGCCGGCGATCCGCTCACGCCCTTCCTCGTGCAGGTGAACGCCCCGGACGATTTCACCGTCCTCGCCATCGGCACCACCCGCAACGGCTATTCGGCAGGCCAAAACAGCCTGGCCTTCAGTGACAGCCCTCTGAGCATCACCCTGCAACCGGGTGAAACGATCGCCCCTGGATTTATCGATGCCAACCCGAACGGCGGCGGCGGCTCGGGCGCGGAAGTGATCGCTTGGACCGATGGCGGTGCCTCGGTCTGGCATGGCGGCGGCCCTGTCGAATCCGACGCTGGTTCCGTTGCGCTCGGACTTGCTCCCAACGCAGGAACCAACCTCATCGCCAGCCAGTCGCGCGACTATCACTTCGCCGTCAGCTACCTCATTTCATCGCTCCAACTGGGTAACAACCTCGACCAGCCGGGCTACCGACTCGTCGATGGAGCCAACTCGAATTTCGTGGTCAATCAAACCGAGTCGTTCACCAATCGAACCGCCGGAAATCTCACGGTCAGCGTGGACCGCTTCCGCTTCAACGCCGGCCGGATCAGTGATCCGGTCACGCCGTTCATCGTCCGCATCAACAGCCCGGGAAATTTCACCCTGCTGGCGATCGGCGACGCCCGGACCACCTACGCGCTTGGAAACAACGACCTGCCGTTTGCGGGGGCACCCGCCACCATCGTGATCGCTCCGGGGGAAACAATCGCCCCCGGCTTTGTGGACAACAAGCCCGACGGAACTCCCGGAACCCAGGCGGGAGCGGTTAGTTTTGCCGCTGGAGGAGATTCCATTTTCTACCGCTACGACACCGAGGATCGGGGAGCTGTCCTCGAACTCGGCCAGCCGCCGGTGGTTCCGTTCCGCTATTCCGTTGGAGAGGTTTTACAGCGTGACTATCTCTTCTCGATCACCCTCGGTTTCGGAGGTAAGGAGGATGAGGATGGGGACGGTCTCAAGGATTCGTGGGAGCTCGCCTTCGCTCCCGGCCTCAATCAGCTCTCCTCCGCTCTGGATAGCGACGGCGACGGGACAAGCGACCTCGCGGAATACCAGGCCGGCACCAGTCCCACCGACC
>JBFZFJ010000144.1:0-3526 GCA_041306405.1 Verrucomicrobiales bacterium
TCTCGGCGGAGGGCATCATGCAGGCGGACGAGCGGACGCGGAAATACACGGAGTTCACCGACGAGCAGCGGCCGGTCGGCGTGCAGCTGTTCGGCGCGGACGGCGAGCGGATGGGCGAGGCGGCCAGGAAAATCATCACCTGGAAGGAGCCGGATTTCATCGATATCAACTTCGGCTGCCCGGTGAACAAGGTGGTCGCGCGCAACGGCGGCTCGTCGCTGCTCAAGGACTGCCCGATTCTGGCAGCCGTCGCGTCCGGAGTGGCGAAAGCGGTGGGCGACCAGGTGCCGGTGACCGCGAAGATGCGGATCGGCTGGGATGAAACCTCGATCAACGCGGTGGAGGTCGCCAAAATCCTCGAGGACTGCGGCATGCAGGCCATCGCCGTGCACGGCCGGACGCGCTCGCAAGGCTACGGCGGCGAGGCGAACTGGGAGGTGATCGACGCGGTGGCGCGGGCGGTGAAAATCCCGGTCATCGGCAACGGCGACATCACCTGCGGCGCGGACGTGCTGCGGCGGCGGGCGGAAACCGCGGTGTCCGGCGTGATGATCGGCCGCGCGGCGATGCAGAATCCGTGGGTGTTCCGCGAGGCGAAACATTTCCTGGAAACCGGCAGGCTGCTGCCGGACGTGCTCGTCGAGGAGCGCTGGGAGCTGGTCATCCGGCATTGCAGGCTGGCGGTGGAAAGCCGCCGGAATGGCAACGAAAAGCAGACGCTCACCGCCATGCGCTCGCGGCTGATGGCCTATTGCAAGGGGTTTGCCGGCGCCAAGGAGCTGCGGCAGAAGCTCTGCCAGGTGACATCGGTCGCGGAGGTCGAGGACCTCGCGGCGCTTTCGCTCGGCAAGGTCGAGCTGGCGGAATTGTGATGGCCGGTCTCGCGGTGGTCGGCGAATTTAACGGCTTGCCGGGAGTGCTGGAAATCCCATGGTCTCCAGCGCAACATGCCCGTGTTTTTCCTGATCATCGCCTGCGCCTTATGGGGGCTGAGCTTTCCACTGATGAAGGTGCTTCATATCGAGCAAGCGGCCCGCATGCCGGGCGTTTCGAGTTTGTTTCTCGCCTCGTGGCTGCAAGTCGCGCGCTTCGGACTCGGCGCGGCCATCCTCGCGCCTTTCCTCGTCGGACGGAAACTCCCGACCCGCCTTGAAATCCGCCAGGGCCTCGTCCTCGCGCTCTGGGGTGGCGGCGGCATGTGGTTGCAAGCCGACGCCCTCGCCCACACCGAGGCGTCCACCTCGGCGTTTCTGACAGGAGCCTATTGCCTTTTCCTGCCGCTGTGGACGTGCCTGCGCTTGAAACAGGGGCCGGGGGCGCGCGTGGTCGGCGCGACCCTGATGGTCCTTTTCGGCGGCGCCATCCTCACCGGAATGCGGCCCGGCCACCTCCGGTTAGGGCGCGGCGAGATCGAGACGTTGTGCGCCGCGCCCCTTTTCGGCTTCCAAATCCTAGCCTTGGAAAATCCACGCTACGAGGGAAACCGCGGGCTCTCGGTGAGCTTCGTCATGTTCCTCGGAATCGCCATTCTCTTCATTCCCGTCACCCTCGTCGCGGCGCCCAGGCTGATCGACTGCGTCACGCCGGGCGCGTCGGTGCCGGCATTCGTCCTCATCGGCGGCCTGACGTTGTTCTGTTCGCTCGGCGCCTATCAGCTCATGAACCATTGGCAGCCGAAGGTTTCCGCCACCGAGGCGGGCCTCATCTACACCACCGAGCCCGTCTTCACCGCCATCTACGTAATGTTCCTCCCGGCGATGCTCGGCCGCTTCATCGGCAGCTCCTATCCTAACGAATCCCTCTCCGCCCAGATGGTCGTCGGCGGATCGCTGATCCTCGTGGCAAACGTGCTGATGCAGTGGAAACGCCCGCCCCATCTGCCCCCGGCCGGCCCGGTCCCGTGAGCGCTTGCGATCCGCACGCGGTTCAGAACGGCCAGATGATCGGGATCAAGAGGCAGGAAACCACCCAGCAGATGGCATTCAACGGGATGCCGACCTTGAGGAAATCGCTGAAGCGGTAACCGCCCGGACCATAAACCATCATGTGCGTCTGATAGCCCATCGGCAGCGCGAAGGCGGTCGATGCGGCCACCGTGACGGCCATCAGGAAGGGCCGCGGACTCACGCCGATCTCTTGGGCAAGGGTGAAGACAATGGGCACCAGCATGACGGCGGTGGCGTTGTTTGAAAGAACCTCGGTGAGGCAGATGGTCAGCAGAAAGACGAGCCAGAGCAGGACGATCGGCAGGTTTTGAGGCGAAACAAAATGCTCGGTGAGATCCACCAAGGCCCGCGCCAGCCACTCGGCGGTGTGGGTTTCCTTCATGGCCATCCCAAGTCCTAGCAGGCCGTAGAGCATCAGCAGCACCTGCCAGTCGATGCTGGTGTAAGCCTCGCGCGGCGTGATGATTTTCATCCATAACAGCAGCAGCGCGCCGACCATCGCCGCGTAGTGGATCGGGATGATCGGGATGGCGGGGAAAAAGCCGTGCAGGACATCCGTCAGCGTGGCGGTGAGCACGACGCCGATGAGAACGGCCCACGACCAGATCACGTGCGGCGTGACTTTCTTGACGTGGACTTCTGCGGGCAGATCCTCCGGCGAATCGGTGAGGATGAAGTCGCGCGTGGCGTCGAGCGCGTCGAGGTTGTTGAGCGCGGTGATGACCAGCAGGGTGTCGCCGACGTCCAGGGAAAGCTCGGCGATGCGACTGGTGATGTTGACGCCGTTGCGATGGAGGGCGAGCACCACGCAGTTATAAGTCTGGCGGAAATCGGCTTCGGCGAGGGTCTTGCCGAGCAGCGTGGACTCGTCGCGGACCACCAGCTCGGTGACGATGCCGTCCACGGTCGAAAGCACCTGCGCGCCGATGGATTGGAACAGCGTGTCGGGCTTGGCCGCGCCTCCGCGGCGGCGGTGGATGGCGACGAGAAAGCGGTCGTTTTTCTCCACCACGATTTTCGACAAGGGAATCATCAACCGCGCGCCCCGGCGCCGGACTTCCATCACGTGGATGCCGATGGCGCGGTCCGCCAGCGGAGTCTCGGCGAGCGGCTTGCCCACGAGAGGAGAATTTTCACCGATGAGAAGATGATAGAGAGGCGAGGTGCGGCTGTCGATTTCCAGCGCGCCGGTGATGGACGAGCGGGCGGGAATCAGCTTGGGGCCGAAAATCGTCAGGTAGGCGATGCCGCAGATGGCGAGCGGAATCCCCAGCGGCGCGAGTTCGAACATCGTCATCGGCTTGATCCCCATGTCGCGGAGGGTGCCGTTGACGAGAATGTTGGTGGAGGTGCCGATCAACGTGCTGCATCCGCCGAGGATCGAGGCGTAGGAAAGCGGCATCAGCAGGCGCGAGGCGGCGATGTTTTTCGAGCGGGCGAAGCCGAGGGTCACCGGCAGCATGATGGCGACGATGGCGGTGTTGTTCATCCACGCGCTGAAAAACGCGGTGATCACGGAGAAGGCGAGGATCGCCATCCGGGTGTTGCCGGAAAGCCGGTCGCGCAGCATCCGGCCGATG
>JBFZFJ010000145.1:0-3947 GCA_041306405.1 Verrucomicrobiales bacterium
GCGTCGCGTCCATGGCCAGCTCGGACGCGCTCCAATCCTTCCAGGCGATGTTTTCCAACAACAATCTCACCGTGCCCGTCGCGGACTTCGGCTTCGGCAGGATTTGATCCAGCTCAACCGCCAGGGAAGTGAGCGTCGCGCTGGCCGGGATCTCAAATCCGAAGCGTTTCGCCGCTTGCGCCATATCAAGCCTGCCCTCGCGGAGATCGATTCTAGCCGATGCGAATCCCGCCGCGCCGGTGACCACGAACACCGCGTCATCCAGATGCAGCTCCGCCTCCGCCGACGGCTCACCGCCGGCCGGAAGCCGCACGACCAGATCGCGCAAACTAACGCCCGGATAGGGATCGACGCGCGCGATCGAGAGCGCGTCGGGCGCCCAGGCGATGGTGGATTCCCGCGCCGGCCACTCGCGGCCGCCGGCTTCGGTGAGGACGCCGAGTCCGAGCAGGATCTCCCCGCTGCCGGACTTGTGGGAAACGCGGCTCGGCGCGAGTGACAAAAGCGGTTTCCCATCGCGGGTGGCGGCGAGGCTGACGTTGTTCAAATCGAGCTCCACGGGCACGATCCTTCCCCGCACGGCGCGCAGGGTTTCCACCAGTTTCTTCAAATCCATCGGCGGTTTTTTTTCATCATCCTTCTTCAGCCCCAGCCGGAGATCCACATGCACGCCGTCCACCGCGAGGCCTTGCAAGCGGCCCCTGAGCAGACCGCGCCATTGGTAGTCCGGCGTGGCCCGGTCGATGCTCAGGCTGGCGAGCGCGCGGTCGCCCTCGATTTTCAGATCGGAAAACGACAGGCCGCCGGTGAGACTTCCGCCGACCTTGAAATTTCCGCGCAGTCCGGCTTTTTCCAGGAAATACGAGGCCGCGCGGGGAGCGACCAGCCGGATTCCCGGGCCATTCAGCCAAAGCAAACCGAGCACCAGCACCGCGGCAAAAACCCAGCGCCGATTCTTACGGCGTCGCTTGGGGCGCGCGCCGGCTTCCTCACGTGCTGTTTCCAAGTCTGACAAAACGCCGCCATCTTCACCGGAACCCGCAGCCCGGTCAATCACTCGCTTCCCCCTGCTCCCGGTTTCCCTTGCCCGCGGTTCGCGCCTTGCCTATGACTTCAGCGGACCCCGCTCCGCCCCATGATGAAATCACTCGTTTTGCTGTTTGCCGTTATTTTCCTGCTAGTCCCCGCCGGCGCCTTTGCCGCGGACGCCCATGCCAAGGAGCCCGCCTTCGTCACCGAAATGGCGACATTCGCCGAACGGGAAAAGGCCATGGGGCTGGATGGCATCGGTGCCAAACTCAGTTTCCGGGCCAAGCAGCAGCCGTTCCTGCTGGTGGCGACGATCATCTTCCTACTCGCCATCATCCACACCTTTTTCGCCATCCCCATCACCAAGCTCTCCCACAAGGTGCAGCACGATCACGACGCGAAGGTCCGCCGCTTGAAGGCTGACCTTCACGAAACGACGGAGGCCGACGACCTCGTCAACTTCAAGGCGACGCTGCTCCATTTCCTCGGCGAGGTGGAGGCGATCTTCGGCATCTGGGTCGTCGCCCTGGTGGGCGCGATCATCGCCTTCTACGACCTTGCGACCGTGAAAACCTACATCATGGGCGTCAATTTCACCGAGCCCTTGTTCGTGGTGATCATCATGGCGCTCGCCTCCACCCGGCCGATCCTGCGCTTCGCCGAGTCCTGCCTCAGCCACTTCGCCCGCATCGGCAAACAAACCCCGGCGGCCTGGTGGCTTTCGATCATGATCGTCGCTCCGCTGCTGGGTTCGTTCATCACCGAGCCCGGCGCCATGACCATCGCCGCGATGCTGCTGGCCAAGAAGTTCTATCAACTCAAGCCGTCCCCGCGATTCGCCTACGCCACGCTGGGACTGCTTTTCGTCAACATTTCCATCGGCGGCGTCATGACGAATTTCGCCGCGCCGCCGGTCCTGATGGTCGCCAAGAAATGGGGAATCACCAGCTCCGAAATGTTCCTCCACTACGGCGACAAGGCGATCATCTCGATCCTGATCTCCAGCGCGATCTACTACTTTTTTTTCCGCAAGGAACTCGCAGCGATGGAGAAACGGGCGGGCGACCATGATGGCGACGGCGTGGGCGACATGATCCAGGAGAAGCGCCGCGTGCCGCTGTTCATCACCCTCACGCACCTGGCGTTCATGGCCTGGACCGTGGCCTTCTCCCACTATCCGCCCCTGTTCATCGGCGGATTCCTGTTCTTTCTCGCGTTCTCCCAAGCCACCGCGAACCACCAGCACGAAGTCAATCTCCGCGGACCGATCCTCGTCGGATTCTTCCTTGCCGGGCTGGTCATCCACGGCGGGCTGCAAGGCTGGTGGCTCGCGCCGATCATTTCGAGCCTGTCGGAAATCCCGCTGTTCCTCGGCGCCACCATTCTGACCTCCTTCAACGACAACGCCGCCATCACCTTCCTCGCCAGCCAGGTCGAAGGGCTCTCACCCCAGTTGAAATACGCCGTCCTCGCCGGAGCAGTGACCGGCGGCGGACTCACCGTCATCGCCAACGCGCCGAACCCCGCCGGCCAGGCGCTGCTCGGCAAGTTTTTCGGCGAGGGAGTCTCTCCCGTGAAGCTCGCGCTCGCCGCCCTCCTGCCGACGATCATCGTCGCGCTTTGCATGTTGTTTTTCCCCGACCGCGGCATCGACGAAATGTTCGCGCCGGTGGAAAAAGTCCAAACCACCGCACCCGCCGCCCACTAACACCCCATGTTCACCGGACTCGTCGAAGCCATCGGCACCTTGCTCAGCCTTGAATCCAAAGGCGAACAAGCGCGGCTCACGCTCGATATCCCCTTCGCCGCCGAACTCGCCCTCGGCGACTCGGTGGCCATCAACGGCTGCTGCCTGACCGTCGCCGAACTCGCGCCCGGCCGGGTTTCCTTCGACCTGCTAGCCCAGACCCTGCGCGTCACCTCGCTCGGCGCGCTCGCCGCCGGATCGATCGTGAATCTGGAACGCGCGATGATGGTCGGCGACCGCTTCGGCGGGCATTTCGTCCAGGGCCACGTGGACGGCACCGGGAAAATCACCCGCCTCGAAGCCAGCGGCCAGGACCACATCGTCGGCGTTTCCCTGCCGCCGGAAATCCACCGCCTCTGCATCGACAAGGGCTCGCTGACCCTCGACGGCATTTCCCTCACCATCGCTGAGCTCACCTCCGACGGCGCGGTGTTCTGGATCACCCCGCACACCTGGGAGCATACCCACCTCCACCGCGCGACGATCGGCCAGGCGATGAATCTGGAGACCGACATGCTCGCGAAGTACGTGGACAAATTGCTCGCGGCCCGCAGCCTCGCAAACTGAAGTCCACGACTGCTTTTGAAGAAGCCGGCTTGCAGCGGAAGACTTGGTAACGAACATCCCAGCAGCTCTGATTCCCATGACAAGATTCCGCCCGTGCATCGACCTCCACCAAGGCAAGGTGAAACAAATCGTCGGCGGCAGCCTGCGCGACGAGGGCGCGGGGCCGACGGAGAATTTCGTTTCGGACCGGCCGGCCGGGTGGTTCGCGGAGACTTTCCGCGACGACGGACTAACGGGAGGGCACGTGATCAAGCTCGGGCCGGGAAATGATGAGGCGGCGCGGCAAGCGTTGGCTGCTTATCCGGGAGGATTGCAGATCGGCGGCGGGATCCACGAGGGCAACGCGGCGGAATGGCTGGAGGCCGGGGCGAGCCAGGTGATCGTGACTTCCGCGCTGTTTGACCCGGCGGGGAAATTTCTCGAAGACGCCCTGCGCTCGCTGGTGCGTGAAATCGGCCGCGAAAAACTCGTGATCGACCTTTCCTGCCGCCGGACCGCGGCGGGCTGGACGGTGGCGATGAACCGTTGGCAAACGCTGACCGACCTGACGGTGGATCACGCCACGCTCGACCGGCTCGCGCCGTTTTGCGACGAGTTCCTGATC